>JAQCBM010000043.1 GCA_027729865.1 Actinomycetota bacterium | reverse complement strand
GGCGTTGTCCAGTCGGGCCCCGAGTGCTGCGGCGATCTCGCCGAAACTTGGAGCCGCTTCAACCATCGAGGCGGTGACTCCGTGAATGTTCACGGGGCCCATGTCGCGCTCAGGGTTTATGAGCGTGTCGTACTCATCAACGATCTCAAGTGAGTCGGGATCAACTGTGACTGCGGCAACCTCGACCAGTCGGTCGTGCTTGCCAAGGCCCGTGGTCTCGCAGTCGACGACGACGAATTTCTTCATTGCTTGCTCCCGAAATGTGGACGACAGGGTCAAGTTAGAACATGTACAAAAGGAAGCCGACAGGCTTCCGCTCCACGTCGCTGTCGGCTTCCCCACGTCGCAGGAGATCTGGATGCGGTCACAGGCCGCGACAGATCGACTGTGCCTTCACAGTCCTCGAGAAGTGATAGTCGAAGCCGTAAGGCTTCCGATCCTCTTCAGCCTTCCGTCTTGCTCGGTGGATGTAAAGGCCACACCGCTCGCCTACACCTTGGAGGTGAAGGATTATCGCTTGACCAAATGGTGTCTGCCTGCTCGACTGCGTGCCCACATTTAAGACGAAGGAGTTGAGATGAAGAGATTTGAGTATGACATTCAGGAATTTCGACTCACAGAAAAGTGGAACCCAAAGAAGCAGCAGGAAAAGCTTCGGGAACTTGTCGCCGATCTCAACCGTAAGGGCTCCGAAGGCTGGGAACTTATTGGGCTGAATTCGTTTGACGTTGTCGGGGGTGTGCTGGGTGGTGACAAGGGCAAGATCAGCCTGACGACGTGGAAGCGTGAAATTGGTTGACCTGATGCGCGCACCTCACTCAAGCGTTAGTCGCTGCTGCCGGTCGCATCATTCTGGCAGTGGCTGTACGGCCGGTGAACACTTATGAGTCGTCTCACAGGTTCTGTCGCTGGCGTGGTGCCGAAGCTTGTTCCAGCACGAGGTTCGACTTTTTCGCGAGTGCTCGAGACTGATGACGCCCGCTACATCCTCGAGGACTCACAAGTTCGGGTCGATGGCACCACGCCGACGGGAGCGACGCCGCGAGTAGTCACTCTCGATTGGCACGCAGGCCAATTTCGATGGCGTGTCGCTCCAGCCGCCGTCGAGGCCGATAGTGACGCGCCTTCCTCCCTCGCGTTAGGTGATGGGACACCGCAGGAGTGGCTGCACGGCTTTTCAGGTGCTTCGAACTCGACGAGAGTGAGCGTTGGGTTCAAGCTTGGTGCTCGCCGGCGACGTGCCAAAGCTGACAAGCGTATTTCCGGGCAGAACCTGGTCTTCGTTGAACCGCCTGACTCAATTCGTGACACCTACAACGAAGTTGTGACCACCGCGTTGGCGCTGCGGGCATCCGCTATGGGGGTGTCCCACCAGAGCGAGGTGTACCTCGATCCTCACACCGGCCGCAAGGGTCACGGCGGCGCAACCAAACTTGTCGCCAATGCCGATCTGACCATCACGACTGGACATCCGGCAGGGGCGGAACTCAACTTCGTGCCACTCGTCGTTCACGCTTTAGGGCACACCTACTTCTTCCTGCCGCACGTGTTGGCCTCTCGGACAGGCACGGATGTCACGGCGAACTCGTACGACACGGTCCGCCTTGAAGTCACCGAATGGCGCATGCAGGTGGATCAGGTGCCATCGGGAGCTGAGTTCGTCGGGTACGTCTGGCGTTTCATGAACAAAGACGGCGGACCAGACCGCCGGTACAACGACAACTTTCAGATCCCGGTGATTCTCACCTGGGAAGTCGACTTCTTCATCCAGGGTGTCGGCGAGCTGCACCTGGCGTTTTCATCCAGGGCTGCGGTAGCGACGTTCAAGGCGGCATTCGAACGCTTCCAACAGGCCCTGGCTGACGCGTAACACGTTTAGCTACTGCACGCCAGGTCCGCGCTGCAAGCCTTTGGCTCGCCCGTTGGCCGGGCGAATCTCCCACCGTTTTTTACTGCGTTCGTAGCGGAGGACGAACAGCGCGACGGGGGCCTCGTTCGCCCAGGTAATCGCTTGCTTCGTGTATCCCGCGTGCGAGAAGCACAGCGCTTGAACGCGTTGCTGCGCTGCGACGCCGAAGATCTGCATCACGACCGGCCGCCCGGTTTTGCTCTGCTCAAATTTCACCTGTCCGACGAGGAGACCTGGGACTCGTACGTCAAGGCCACCGTCACTACCCGCCTGGTTACCAATCACGTTCTGATAACCGAGTTGCCGAAGGTACGCGGCGGCGGCCTCCTCATAGTCCTGCCACGTCGCATCCCCTCGCACCTTTGGAGGTACCCCGCGTAGTGTCGAGGCTCGCGTAGGCGCGGGAGCGTCAAGAGTTTTGAGCGCTTTGTCAGCAGTGGTTGCGAACTTGCGGGCGAGCCTGAGGGCGCGTCGCAGATTCATCGAGCTCAGCTAAACGGGTCATTGACGCTTGGGGGCTGCAGCGGTGGCGGGGGAGGCGGTGTGGTTGTCTGGAAGACAGGTTGGGTGGGCCGGTCGTAGTCGACTGTGTCCACTACGACCGATGACAGCATCTTGTCCGTGATCCGCTGGTTCTTCTCCGTGAACGCTGGTGCGATCAGGTCGACGAGTATGTACAAGCCTCCCGTCATGAAGCTGAACACCACAATGATGAGCCAGCGGACAAAGGCGAGTCCCACGCCGAGCGGCTTACCGGTGTCGACGCGGATCAGTTTGATCTTCAGCGACCGCTTGCCAATTGTCTGACCTGAGACACCTTGCTTGATGACGTGGTTCGCGAAGTCGGCGAGCATCCACCAGATCGCTGCGATGAACAAGAAGGCGAACCCGGCACCGCGTGAGCTGTCCGCGAAGAGCAACGGGGTTCCGATCAACGCGAGTGCGATCCCCGGGATGACGAGGAATAGCACGTCGATGATGTAGGCGAGAGCTCGCTTCCCGTAGTTGCATGGCTTCACAACAGCTCCTCTCGATCAGACAACTGGTTGCACATTAATCACAATGTTGACAGCAACTGCTTTTGCCCTATTCGGGGAGATCGGACAGAGCTCGCTTTCTTGTTTGTGTATCAATTGATAATTATCGTCTGATAAAATTGTCCGAAGCGATCGAATTGTCTTTGTTGATAGAAGTCAGTTCGTAATTGACTTTGTTCGGCGAAACGTGGAAATGTCTTCGTTGATGTCGGAGCTCTTCTCATCACCTCCGAACCTCAGTAGCGCGGTAGGGCAACCCGCTCAGTTGACATCGCGAACCTGGCCCGTCGTAACCTCCGCCGCGGCGTGGCTTCTCAGCGCGATTACCTGCCTTTCCGGCAGCATCCCAATGTCGAGTACCGGCTACGGCGCAAGCATCGTGGCCACGGTGGTCGCGATGTTCGCCGCACTCGACCAGCGCCAGCGTGAACTCAATGCGAACTACGTACGACGCGGACTGAACGTCTCCGCGGCCGCCCGAGCCCTTCGCTTTCTCGCCCTCGTCACCGGCGCAGTGAACATCCTGCGCCTTGCGAACGAGGTAGCAAAGTGAGGGCCAGATCCACTCTGCCGCTCCTGGTTGGCCTCCTCCTGCTCGCCTCCGGAGTCACAGTTCGCGCGCAGGACACGGGAGCTTCTGGGACGTCGACGAATAGCGCCTTCAGGCCCCTGATCGATTGCGTGAAGGAAAGCCGACAACTTGGCGTACTCGTGCTCCTCGACATGTCGCAGAGCCTTCAACTTCTTGACGGTGAAGCAGGCACCGACCCCAGGGACCAGCGTGTCGAAGCCTCCAAGGAGGCCATCGACGCGATCTTTCGGCTAGGCCAGAGCCTCGCGTCCGCGGGCCGACCCGTGCCGATTGACGTCCGATTCGACGGATTTGGCGAGACCTACCGCAAAGGCAAGTGGACCCGACTCCAAACGAGCGAAGACCTCGAAAGAGCGAAGGACGAAGCACAGAACTACAAGACGCTCGACAACGAGTTCTTCACCAACTACTCGGCCGCACTAAATCAAGCGGCTGACGTTCTCGACGACTACGACGGCAGCTGCTCCCTGCTGCTGTGGTTCACCGATGGGCGCTACGACACTGACAACGACAACAGAGCTAACGCGCCCACTTACGGCGAATCAGAGATCGCAGAAATCGAAGGTGACGCTCTGTGCGGCGCACGAGGTCCTGTCGAGCGACTCCGTAAAGCTGAACGTCCCCTTGTCGCAGTAGGCCTCGGCAAAGAAACATGGAGTGACAGTCGACGAGATCGCGAGTTCGCGCTCGTCCGGTCAATCGCTGAAGGTGAGCCGGTTCCGTCCAACGCGGGCCTGCAGGCGAACTTCGTCTGTGGAACATCAGAGCCGCTGGGCGTCTTCGAAGAAGTCAACGATGCAAGCACGCTCGTCGAGAGACTGGTGCGTCTCATCGGCGACGCATTGATCGAAATCACCGACGATCCGAAGGGTGAGGCTGACGTTCGTTGGTCGTGTCCGGCCAGCTCCGAGACTTGCGCCATTGACTTTGTGCTTGGGAACTACGTCAAGTCCTTTGCGCTCTACGTAGAGACGCCTGAAACATCTGCAGCGACATTCACACTCTCGTCCCCCACCGGAGAGGTCCGAACGCTCGCCGACGCAGGTACCGAGGTGGGCCTCGGGATTTCCGCGACCCGGATCGGCAGTTGGTTGTGGCTCGAAGGAACGAACCCGAGCCCCGACGATTGGACCGGACGGTGGACCCTGCAGGTATCGGCCTACGACGAGACAGTTCCAAACGTGTTCGCTCAGATCGTCCCCGGTGTAGTCGCTGTCGAAACAGCCGTCGGGTTCGCCCCGTCGCTTTCGGAACTTCAATCAGATGACCTTGATCTCCAGCTGACGCTCGGCGAAGTGCCGCTGGTCGACAACGCCGTATCAGAACCACTTGAACCTGACATCAGCCTTATGACTCGGTTGGGTGATTCCGAGCGGCTCGTCAAGCTCGAACGCGTCATCGATGACCCGTCCGGCAACTCAACCCGCATTGTGCGGATGTCTGACCTGAATCGTCTGGCCGAAGGGGCCCAAGGTTGGGAGTGGGCTCTTGAACTCGAAGGTGAAGCCAGCTTTACCGTGCTTGACAGCGAGAAATACCTCGTCGAGATCGAGCCAGCAATTCTCTGGTTGGATGCAGACACTCAGATTAAGATCAAGGGATCGCAGGTGATCGATCTTGAGGAGTGGGCCAGCAACGACTCGAACGAGGGAATCGAGCTACTCGTTGCACGAAGTGGCGTCCGGGTTCCTAAACACCCTGCTTTCGAAGTCACTATCGACGTCGCAATGTCCATCGGAGGATCCGAAGTCAGACGACTCGACACGCTGACGATGAAGGCCGACGGCAGTTTTGAAGTGCCACCGGAGGATATTGACGCGGCGCTCAGGGCAGCGAACGGGACCCGACTTCAGCTTGACGTCACACCGACTGTGACTCACCTAGTGACTGGAATCACCCGCCGACTGGAAGATCCCGTGACGACGTCGATTGGAATTCGTGCCGACGACGGCCTCCCGGTGCTCTTCGAAGACCACGACGTCGCTGACGTCACGGCCGATGATCCGCGTGGGTCGGTACGGGTCACGCTCCAACTCGAACGGCCTCGCGAAGGCGTCGGAAGCGTGCAAGTCCTCAGCATTGTGACCCAACCCGAGCTACCCGGTGAGTGGGCGGGTGAGCGGTTCGAAGTCGGCGACAAGGCCGGTTGCGATGACATCACTCCGGGTGACGAGGTCTACGACTGTGTTATCGAAATCAGCCACGACTGGACGGCCGCGATCGACCAGGTTTCTGGACTCGAGATCGAGGTCCAGGTGGACGGCACCGCCGTCGCGGCAAGCGACAAACAACAACCGGAGACGTTCCTCGTCGACGACTTCGGTATGGGGCGCCCTCGAGACAACCGCAGCTTCTGGCGGGTAATCGCGCTCGCAAGCCTCGCCTTCGTACTCATTCAGCTACTCGTGAGAGCTGCGTACACCACGGTGATCGCGAAGTGGATCCCAACGCCACTGGGAAGCCGTTACGCAGAGATCGCTGTCCGCATCACCGACGCCAACGATGTGGTGCCTACAGACAGCAACCGGCTTCGAGTCGAGCCGCAAGACCTTAAATTCGCAAGCGAATTCGAAAAAGCGAGGTCCCACGGCCAGATCGGACAGCAGACATTCACTATCGGTTGGCTCAAAACCTTCATCGGTGAACGTCGCGGCCTCACGATTCAGCAGGAACCCATGGTGCGCGTCACCTCGCCGGGAAACTTTATGATCGGCCCAGCAGGCTTCGATCCCCCAACGACGTCCGGCTGCGCCGGTGTCGTCCCCGTCGGGCTCGCACGTGCCTGGACCATACGCATACCCAGCAGTGCCCGCATGGACCTTGCCAATAAGGCGGCAGTCAACGGAGTCCTCTGGTTCATGCTGCGGCCAGAAAACGAACAGCCAATTGACGCCCAGCTCGACCGGTTGCAGCAAACCCTTGAGTCGGCTGCGGCACGCAACATTGGAGCGCTTCGCTCGGCGTTGGCAACACCGGTCCCGGAGGCGGACATCGACGCCGAGCCTGAGGTGGTGAACCAACAAACCGACTCGACACCGCCGCCGGCGAGCCCTGACCCGTTCAACGCTCCGTCGTCAGACCCGTTCGGAGGACCGTCGCCAACAGCCTCGACGAACTCGTCTGACCAACCCAGTACACCACGACCGCCGTCGAGCGGATTCGACCCGTTCGCGTAACGACACACCGAACACCCGAGGGAGAAAACCATGTTGAGACCAGTCATCATGATCGGCTGCGGAGGATCCGGACAGAAAGCCGTCCGCTACATCCGCGACTCAGTGCGACGTCAACTGGCCCACTCCGGCTGGACCGGCGGATTTCCACGCGCTTGGAGGTTCATCGGCCTCGACACCCTGAACATCCAAGAGGCCCCTGGCGAAATCCCGACGATGCCCAGCACCGACTACCTCAGCGTCTCGCTCAGCTTCGGTACCTTCTCCGCCCTCGACAACGCACTCATGGCCACCTATGGGCCCGGAACCGCGGGCTACCGCGAACTAATCGGATGGCGTCCAGAGGCCTCACAAGTACACGTTCCACTGCACGACGGCGCCGGACAGATGCGAGCAGTCGGACGAGCCGCCGGCGTTGTGTCTCTCGCAACAGTGGTCCGACCCAAGATCCAAGAAGCGTTCTCTGAATGCGCAGCGGGAGGCCCTGAGTTGCAGCGGGTGTCGGAACACCTCGGGGTGCCAGTTCCCGCGGGCACAGCAACACCAGAACCGATCGTTGTCGTGTTGGGTTCGATGGCAGGCGGAACCGGGGCCGGCATCATGCTCGACGTCATCGATCTCGTGCGCCGCACCGATGAAGGCGGCGCATTTCCCATCGCAGTCGTCTTCTCCGCAGACATCTTCGGCGCCCAATCGTCCGACGCCATGTCGGCAAACGGAATGGCCTTCATGTCGGAATTGATGTCGGCCTATTGGGACAACGAGTTGTCCGGGTCGGCGTTGATCCCGGCCAATGTTGCGACGGATAACCGTGGGCCGCACTCGGTGTTCGTGATCGGCCGCAAAAACCTAGATGGAATCGATCTTCAGTCGTCGAAGAACGTGTACCGGGCGGTCGGTGAGGCGCTCGGCTCGTGGGTGATGTCCGGCAACGTCCAAGAACAGATCTGGAACTTCATCACCGTCAACTGGACCCCGTACAGCATCACGAATCAGGGCGGGTATCCGTTTGGGCAGGAGTTCCATCGGGGTGTGGTGTCGTCGTTTGGTTCGTCGACGTTGTCGATTGGTCGTGATCGTTTCCGCGACTACGCGGAAAAGTTGTTCTTGCGGGAAACCATCGAGCATCTCTATGAGGGGCATCGCAAGCGTGCGGCAGTCGAGTTTGGTAGCGACGCGAAAAGTCTGACGGATGCGGCGATGATTGCGCGTCTCTCTCAGAGCCATCTGATCGAATTCTTGAACGCCTGCCAGTTGAACGAACGCGGGCAGGACGCAAACCAGGTTCAGGAACGGTTCACGGCCGATGCGAAGGACGAGCTGGCGAAGATTCGCAATGAGTTGTCCGGTCCACTCGCCGGTCAGGAACGCTCTGGTGATGAGTGGGCGGCATTGCTGTCTCAGCAATCAGATTCTGTGCGCCGTCGCGCGTCAGGTGACGCGGTCAGCGGGTACGAGCGCATCGTCGTCGAATGGGGTCCTGAGATTTTCGAACGAGTGCTGCGTGTCACGTCAGCGTTCGTTGGAGAGTTCGGACTGAAGGTCGCAGCTGAACTGGTTGGTGCCGCGTACACCGAGTTGGAATCCGTTGCCGCCGAAGTGCTGCATGAGGCACACACCGCCCGGGAACAAAGCCAGACGGCTCATGAGGAGGGCATAGCTGCGTTGCGGGCAGTCGGATCCGGCAAGGTGCAGTTCGCGAATAGTTCCGTTCAGAACGGGCTCGACCAGATCGCACGATCGGTCGCGTTCGAGTGGTTGAAGATTCGCCGCGAGAAGGTGTCTGAAGCGATGGACGCCTTCGCCCAGCAAGTACTCAAGCCGCTGCAAGCAAAACTCGAAATGGCCCACGGCCACGTCTACGAGATGGTTACCTCCATCGACGGAGAGCCAGCACTCATCGAGACCTGGCCCACCCACAACGGTGGCGTCCCCGAGAGCTTCTTGCCGTCACCTGTCGAGTTCTTCCTCGAAGACGTGACCTCCTGGCCCGGCCTCGTCGACAGCCTCTCTGCGGAGGCAACTGAAATGGTGCTCAACGAGTCCGTGCACGGCGTGAACTACCAGCCATCCGACGCCGTCGACGCAACGCGTTACCTCATGGCCTGCGGCGACTTCGCGGCCGGTGGCGAACGGCGAGTCGAACCCCAAGTCTGGGTTGAAGACATTGGTGCTGGGGGAGTGCGTTGGACACCGGGCGGCCAGCCACGTATCTCGGTTGCGGCGACCATCGATCACCTCGAGGCCCGGGTGAACGCCTGGATGTCACGCCCATCGAGCCGGATGGCAAGAACGTTGAATGAGGGTCTGCGGAGCTACCTCCAAGACACCGATTCGACTGGTCAGCCGGTTAAGGAGCATCCGGAACGTCTGCGTCGATTCCGTCAGAAACTTGGAGAAGCAATCAACCAGTCACGCCCGCTGATCGAGCTGGACACCGCTCTGAACGCGGTCGTGCACCCACGAGGCCAGGTGTCGGTCATTCCGCTGGTGCAAGGATTCCCGTTCCCGGTCGGTCACCCGGCGCGAGCAATCGTTGACGAGATTCTCGCGACAAAGACCGGAGGAGATACCTCCGGACGCTTCGTTGACCGAGACGCCGAATCCGTCCTCATCTCCTCATTCGTTGAGTATCCGGTCCACCCCATGATCGTCACCTCTGTGTGTCAGCCACTCGGCACCGTCGTCGGGAAACTGAGTTCGAACCCCGCGCAGATCCGCAGCGCCTTCTGGCTCTGGCGTCGCACGAAGACGTTGGAGGACTTCGTGCCGTTGCACGACGAGAGTCGTCGGGCGATGACCCGAGGTTTCGCGGTCGCGCGCATGATGGGTTACATCACGGCTGATCCGGCGCACCCGGTGAAAATCAGTACGGCGACGGGAACAGTCGACTTCCCGTTCCCGCTGCTCACCCACGTGAGCCAGAACAATATTTTGCCGGCACTTCTCGAAGCATTCCCGCTCACGCTTGCAGCAGCTCCGACACGCCAGGTCGCAGCCTTCGACGCATACAAGCGACTTCACCAGCTCGGCGTTCGTCAAGGCGCGACGTATTCACTGCCTGAAGAAGTCACAAAGTTTGTGTCTGACGGTGTCCGGTCCTGCCAGCCAGTTGACCAGCTCGCGGCTGAGCGTGTTGGAGGCTCGACAAGCGAGGAACGCAAGGCCGCGATGATTACGTATCTCGAAGCGAACCTTGCGAGATACCGCCAGATCGCCGCCGAGCCACTCACTGGTCAAGAGTGCCGCGATCAATACGGCGCGGTTCATCCCGAGGACACGCTGTCACGCGAACTCATCGACGACCTCACTGCAGGTTTCGAAGACGTCAAGTCCGCCATCGCAGCCTTCGGCACCTACGTCAACGTCGTATGAGCAACCGTCTCACCCTGCTTGCTTACAGCCGGTCGGAAGACGGCGACGAAGTCGCGCGCCTCTTCTCAGAGTGGGTGGACTCGGACCTATTGGATCAAGTCGGTCTCGTCGATATTGACCAACCAATTGAGGCCACCTCAACTGAAGTCGACTGGATCGAAGACGGGTCGCGTTCAACTACCTCACTCAGCGACGTGCTCACTGGACGAATGTGGAAGTTCGTCACCCTCGTCTCGATGAGGCTGCAAAGTCTCGAGACATATTCGTCGAACCGTTTCAATCCGGAATTCGACCTGATCGCTACGGTGCGAGGGGCGTTTCTCGCCACCGAAGTCCGCTGCTACTCGCTCGGCGTTGCGCAGTCAGCGCCGGCATTCAAACTCGAACTGTTCGACC
>JAQCBM010000042.1 GCA_027729865.1 Actinomycetota bacterium | reverse complement strand
AGTCGTTCGCCTCGACGAGCGATCGCGTCCCCCTCTCGGGGGACGCGAGAATGTCGAAAACATTCGGAAATCCGAGTGTGTGGTGGACGACACACCGGAAAACGGTCAAATTTCCGGGTTTTGTGTCCGTTTTGAGCGACTCGGGCTTGACGCGCACCGAACTACACCTCTGTAATACACCCGGTAAACGTGTTCATCGCGCTCATTCGCTGCGCGGCGGACACGCCACAAGGGTCGAGGAGGAATCCCGGGTGTCGGACCGAGGAACTATTGCTGAGCTTGCGCTGCTGCCGCTGGCCGATGCTGAAGAGTTGGCATGGCAAGAGCGTGCGCTGTGTGCCCAGACCGATCCAGAGGCTTTCTTCCCCGAAAAGGGCGGCAGCACCCGTGAGGCCAAGCGTGTGTGCCTGTCCTGCGATGTGCGCGACGATTGTTTGGAATACGCACTTGCGAACGACGAACGCTTCGGTATCTGGGGCGGGCTCTCCGAGCGTGAGCGTCGTCGGCTGAAGAAGCGCGCTGTCTGAGTCTTCCCACGCCACCTGCCCGCTGCCCCGCGTCCCCCGTCTAGGGGTCGTACCCTGACCCGGTGACCGAGTCCACTTCCCCCGGCACGGTCGACGCCGATGATGACGAACAAGTCGCCGTCGCCCTTGAGGTCGACCCCGCGACGGAGGCGCCTTTCGAGGAAGATCCCTACGGCTTTTTGAACGATCCCCACGCTGATGCCGAGCGATACCTGCTGCCGCGTCGCGCCCACTACGTCACGACGGTGATCGTTTCGCACGATGGTGCAGTGTGGTTGCCGGCCGTTGTGACCACGCTGGCTCAGCAAACCAGACCCACGAACGCCGTCGTGGGAGTCGACAACGCATCTGATGATGCCAGCGGGATGATTCTCGAGGAATCACTGGGCGCCGATCGGGTGGTTCGTCGCGAAACCAACGACGGTTTCGGTACTGCGGTGAGCGACGCCCTGGCGCTGGCACGTTCTACTGCACCTGATTTGAACGACGACGTCATCGAGTGGGTGTGGCTGCTGCACGACGACAGCGCACCGGATGCGCGCTGCTTGGAAGCACTGCTGGATGCTGCAGACAACCAACCATCAGCGGTTGTTGTAGGTCCCAAGGTGCTCGGGTGGCACGATCGACGGCTGCTGCTCGAGGTAGGCGTGACGATCAACGCAGATGGTCGTCGAGTCACCGGGCTCGAGCGTCGTGAGCATGACCAAGGCCAACATGATGGTGATCGCGATGTTCTCGCGGTGAGTTCGGCGGGCATGTTGGTTCGGCGTGATGTGTGGGATCAACTTGGTGGGTTCGACCCCAACCTCCCACTATTTCGAGACGACCTCGATCTGTGTTGGCGAGTGCACCGCGCAGGCGGCCGAGTGATCGTGGCCACCGATGCGGTCATCCACCACCGGGAAGCGTCGGCGCATGGTCGTCGCCACACCGATCTACGACCCCACCGCGCCGACCGCGAAGCTGCTGTCCGCGTTCTATTGGCGCAGGCACCCGCGCCGCTCGCTCCCTTCCTCGCGGTCCGACTCTTCCTCGGCAGCCTGATTCGAGCGGTCGTCTATCTGATTGGCAAGGATCTGCGCGCTGCTCGCGAAGAAATCGGTGCAGTGGGATCCGTTGCGGCGCGACCCGGAAGGCTATCTGCGTCGCGTCGGGCAATAGCCCGCACAAGCATCGAGTCCTCCGGCGTCACCCGGTCCCTGCGTCCGAGCACCGTCGATCAATTGCGTGCCGCCGGCGAAGCAATCGCTGGTTTGCTCACCACGAGCTCGGCGGCTTCGTCGCCATCTATCAGCGCTTTGGAATCCGGGCCGATCGATGAAGAGGCCGCGTTTTTGCCGGATGACTCGAACAAGTTCATCCGCCGGATCCTGCTCAAGCCAAGCGTCCTGATCACATTGATACTGCTTATCGTCGCCGTGATCGCCACTCGGGCACTGTGGTGGGGCGAAGGCGTCCTGCAAGGTGGCGCACTTCTGCCGGTGCCCCCGGGGGCAAGCGATGTGTGGTCGACCTATGTCCGCGCTTGGCACGATGTGGGTCCCGGATCCAGTACTCCGGCCGCCCCGTACTTGATCGTGGTGGGAACGATCGCATCGGTGCTCTTCGGTAACGCCGATTGGGCGATGAATCTCATCGTGTTGCTTGCAGTTCCGATTGCCGGATGGAGCGCCTACTTCGCCGCCCGCGGAATGGTGCGCAGCAAGTTCATCCGCATGTGGATGGGTGCTGCCTACGCGCTGCTGCCGGCCATGACCGGCGCCGTCGAACAAGGGCGCATCGGAACGCTCATCACCGCAGCTGTGCTGCCCTTCGCGATCCGGTCGGGCGTTCGTTTGTCTCGTCGATCGGGAACCATCCGGCGTGCGGGCGGCACAGCGCTACTGATGTCGGTCATCTTGGCCGCGACCCCGGTCGTATGGCTGATCGGTGTGGTCATCGCGATCGGCGCATCGGTCCTTGCCTGGCGTCGCCTGGGGTCGCAGGCCTGGGGAATCCTGGTGCGCTTTGCGATCGCGATGCTGGTGCCTTTGCTTGCGTTGATGCCGTGGACGCTGCACCTGGTGACCAATCCGAGCCTTTTCCTGTTGGAGCCGGGTCTTGACATTCCTGGGATCGTCGATCCGAACCTTCGTCCGCTGGATATCTTGTTGCTGCATCCTGGTGGTCCGGGGATGAACCCGTTGTGGGTCACAGCGGGGCTGGTATTCGCCTCCTTCGTGGCGCTGTTCCGCCGTGACACCTTGCCGATCGTCGGAGCGTGGTGGGTGCTCGGCTTGTTCGCTCTCGTGGTGGGCGTTGCGCAGTCCCTCGTACTGATCACGCCTCCCGGTGGACTGGTGGAGGTGCGACCATGGCCTGGACCCATGACGTTGGTGTTGGGACTGGCGATGATCGCCGCGAGTGCCGTTGCCGTGGAGGGTTTGCGCGAGAGGTTCGCCGGTCAGGACTTCTCGTTGGGTCAACCACTTGCTGCGATCGCAGCAATAGCTGCTCTCATCGCGCCGATCGTGGCGGCCGCATGGTGGATACCTGGAACCGACACGGTGGTGGTTCGGGCTCCGCGCACCGACGTTCCCGCGTTCGTCGCGGCTGAAGCAAACGGACCGCAGGCTCCGCGCACCCTCGTGCTGTCCGACAACGGACAGGGAGTGGTTCGCTACACCCTCCTTGGTGGTTCGGCCCTGGCGTTGGGCGATGCCGAGACCGCACCCCCCGCTTCGGTGTGGCAAGGCATCGATGAATTCGTCGCAGCGCTGGCTTCCGGTCGCGGTGGCGGTGAGGTGGACGCATTGCGCAGCTATGGCGTGCGCTACGTGAAACTGGCATCGGGTTCATCGAGGTCGATCGTGCCGTCTTTGGACTCCCAGCCGGGTCTGCGCCGGCTCTCCAGCGCTGAGGGTGAAGTGCTCTGGCGTATCGGTGGCGTGACATCGCGAGCCCAGGTGTGGGATGTCAACACGGCGAATGGTGAGTTCGTTCCCGTGGCACTCGATGTTGCTCAACCGGGCACGCTCGGTACCGATCCATACGTGCAGCAACGCTTGCCCGCCGCACTCGATCTGCCTCCTGGCTCGCGCGTTTTGTGGGTCGGTGCAACGGCGGACTCGAATTGGCGAGCGTCCATCGATGGTGGGCAGCTTGCGCCGGCAGCCCTCGATGCTTCGTTGGATTGGTCGTCGTCGTTCGTCGTTCCTATCGATCAGGCCACAGCCGAGGTGGAGGTCGTGTTCGACGACGGACCGCGCCGCCTGTGGCTGCTGTTCCAACTCATTGTGATCATCGCCCTGATCGTTGTCGCGCTACCGGAACGTCGAGTTGTCGATCCCGATCCAGACGACGTTGACCAGGGACTCCCCGGAGCCATTGCGGAAGAGGTGAGCGCGCATGAGTGATGAGAACGCCTTCGATGCGAGCGAACCGGTGGCCGCGCACGAATCTGTTACCGGGAACAAGCAACGCCCGCGCTGGCAGGTACCGGTTGTCGTCGTGGCCGTCATCGCACTTGTGGTGGGGCTGGGTCAGTTGATTCAGGCTCAGCCTGCGCCGCCGCAGGAAGCGACGGTTGCTGCCGAACCGATCCGCTCGAGTGTGCTTCTGTGTCCCGAACCGGGCACCGGAGGCAATCTCGGGGTTCGGGTCACCGGCGCGGTGATTCCCGGTCAAGTCGGTCAAAGTGGCGACGGTGAGGCCGGACTACGAACGTTGCCGGGCGCCGAATCCGCCAGTTCGAACCTTGCGCGTCCAGGTGAGCAAGGGCAGATCGAGGCGTTCGGGTCGAAGTTGCCCGCGATCGAGGCGTACGGCGAGGGTGCTTTGGCCCCTGGGTTGGTTGCCGACCAGTGGGGCAGAGCCCCCAGTGGTCGATCCCGAGGGATGGCGAGTACCGCCTGCGCACCAGCAGCCTCGGACTTCTGGTTCGTTGGCGGCGGTGCGGTTGCCGGTCGTGTGACCCGCGTAGTTCTGGTGAACCCCGACGTCACCTCGGCCATCGTGGACGTGATCGTCCACGGCCCCGAGGGAGAAATCGAGACACCCACCACGCGCGGTCTGGTTGTCCCGGGTCAAGACCGGATCATCGTTCGCCTCGATGAGGTGGCGCCGGGCGTCAACGGCACGGCCTTCCACGTCATCGCTCGTTCCGGTCGCGTGGGCGCTTCGGTCAACGATGAACAACGCGTGGGATTGGACGTGGTGGGCACCGACTGGATCCCGGCGGCAGCCGAACCGGCCACCACGGTTTATGTGCCCGGCATCCTGGCCGGAGATGGTGCGCGAGTTCTCTCGCTTGTCTCAACCACGGAGAACGACGCCATCGTGTCGGTTCGTGTGCTTGCTCAAGATGGCAGCTACGCACCGTTCGAGCGCGGCAGCATCATCGTTCCCGCGGGTGCGGTGACCACGCTCGACATGACCCCTGCGCTTCCTGCCACTCCCGACGGCGTGCTGCCGGCCACGCTGGAACTAACGTCGGATCAACCGATCGTTGCCGGTATGCGGCAGTTCTTTGGTGGACGGAATGTGCAAAACGAGGCGTCCTTCACTGCCGGTGCGCAACCGTTCACCGGACCTTCGGCCGTGACCGGCCTTCCGGTGCGTGCCGCGACAGACGTGAAACTCCAGATCTCCGCACCATCAACGTCAGTGGAAGTCGAGATCACCATGCTGCCGTTCCGCGGAGGCAAGGAAGTGGCGCAGGCAACCGAGCCGGTGCGGGTTTCGGTGCCGGCTGGTGAAGTTCGCGTCATCACCTTCGAGCCGCCGAGCGATGTGGATTGGTTCACCGGCGTGATCACTCCGGTTGCCGGTTCAGGCCCGGTGCTCGCCGCGCACCGCGTGCGCGAGAGGTCCAGGTTCGGTGATCTGATCACGGGTTATCCGTGGAAGCCACTTCGGGTACGAGTGCCGGTGCCCGCTGCGGTGCCGGACGCAGCGGTGGCCATTCGATAACCGCCGCAACCGATGCGGATTCCGGCGCGGCTACTTCCGTGCGCGCGAAGATCGCACTAGCGTGCCCAGCGTGAGTCGACGCCGTTGTTCCAAGCCGTCGTGCACCCAATCAGCGGTATCGACGCTGACGTACGTCTATGCCGACTCAACGGCGGTGGTCGGCCCGCTCGCGACCTACGCTGAGCCGCACTGTTACGACCTGTGCCAGATGCACAGCGATCGGCTCACAGCACCCAAAGGTTGGGAAGTTGTGCGCATCACTCCTGATCCTGATGCACTAAAGCCGAGCACGGATGATCTTGAAGCTCTTGCCAACGCCGTCCGGGAGGCCGCCAAGCCGCGGTACGCACCCGAGGTGAATGTCGAACCTGGCGAGGAGATTGAGGGCGTGCGACGTGGGCACCTTCGTGTGGTCCCCGACGTTTCGCGGGTGGACTTCCCTGAGATGAGCGCCCCCGAACCTACGAGGATCGAACCTTCCTCACCGACGCCAGCACCGGCTCCTGCGCCTGCTCCTGCACCGACTGAGCCCGGCTACCGGTCATCGATGGATGAACCGTTCGATCATGAACGGTTGTGGTGAGCCGGCTGCGGTGATTCGCCGATAGCCTTGCCGGGTGCGCGATCTCGATTCGATCATCAAGGCTTACGACGTCCGCGGGATCTATCCCGATCAACTGGATGAGGATCTTGCGCACGATGTCGGTGCGGCATGCGTCAATGTCCTCGGCGTTCGAGCCAGTGATGGTGGCCCGGGCGCGGTAGTCATCGGACATGACATGCGTCCTTCAGGGCCGGATCTGGTCGCGAGTTTCGCCCAAGGTGTGCGTGAGCAGGGCTGCGATGTGGTCCTGATCGGGCTGTGCAGCACCGATGGCCTGTACTTCGCCTCCGGTTCGATGGGCTTGCCAGGTGCGATGTTCACCGCGAGCCACAACCCCGCTGAATACAACGGCATCAAGTTGTGCAAGGTGGGCGCTGCCCCGGTGGGGCAAGACTCAGGGCTGCGCGAAATCCGGAACATGATCGAAGATGGCGTTCCCGCGTTTGACGGTCCGATCGGCCAGGTTCGCAATGACGACACCCTCGCCGGTTATGCGCAGTACCTGCGCGATCTCGTTGACATCTCCGGTATCCGCCGACTCAAAGTGGTGGTCGATGCTGGCAACGGCATGGCGGGTTACACCGTTCCGGCGGTCTTGTCCGACGAAGCCGGGCTGCCGTCGCTGCCGCTGGATATCGATGCCATGTACTTCGAGCTCGACGGCACGTTCCCCAACCACGAGGCCAACCCGATCGAACCGGCGAACTTGGTCGACATCCAGGCGCGGGTCCGCGAGAGCGGTGCCGATATCGGTCTGGCCTTCGATGGCGATGCCGACCGTTGCTTCGTGGTCGATGAGAACGGCGATGTGGTCAGCCCCTCCACGCTCACCGCGTTGATTGCCGATCGTGAACTCGCCAAGCACCCCGGTTCGACGATCATCCACAACCTGATCACCTCGAAGTCGGTTCCCGAGGTGGTGATCGAGAACGGAGGCACCCCGGTCAAGACCCGCGTGGGCCACTCCTTTATCAAGGGCACGATGGCCGAAACCGATGCGGTGTTCGGCGGTGAGCACTCAGGTCACTTCTACTTCCGTGACTTCTGGCGTGCGGATTCGGGAATGCTCGCCGCGATGCACGCGCTCGCTGCGCTCGGTGGCGCACCGGAAGGAACCACGTTGTCCTCAATGCTCACCACGTACGACCGATACGCCGCATCGGGGGAGATCAATACCAAGGTGGACGATCAAGCAGCGATTACCGCGAAGATCGAAGATCACTACGCCGCCCAGGGTGGCGTCGCCACCGACCACATGGATGGTCTGACCGTGGATGGCGGCGATTGGTGGTTCAACGTCCGCCCGAGCAACACCGAGCCGCTGCTGCGGCTTAACGTGGAAGCCAAGGACAACGCGACCATGGAGCAACTGCGTGACGATGTTCTGGCGATGATGCGTGGAGGAAACAGATGAGTGAGTACCCGAACTCTCCGCTGGGGTTGTCCCCGCATTTGTGGGATGTGCTCGCCTGTCCGTGTCCGCAGCACGCTGCGGTCGAAGCAGATGAAGCAACGAACGAGGTCGTGTGCACCGAGTGCGCTTCGCGCTTCCCCGTTCGCGACGGCATTCCGGTGATGCTGCTCGATGAAGCAACGCCCGGGCCGAATGGAATCGGGAACGCTGGCATCGGACAACCGACCAGCTAATGCACCTCATCGCCGGCAGCGTCAAGGACTACCCCTGGGGCGTGGTCGATGGACTCGCGCCGTGGCTCGGCGCGGATGCGACCGCACATTCCGGTCAGCCGCAGGCCGAGTTGTGGTTTGGTGTCCACCCAAGCGGACCGTCACCTGTCGTAGTTCACGACGAGTCAACAACGACCACCCTGGCCGACCACCTCTCCTACGATCAGGCGCCGATCCTGGCGAAGGTGCTCGCCGCCGCGCAGCCGCTCTCGGTGCAGGTGCATCCGAATGCGCACGACGCAAGAAAGATGTGGGACGACCAGCACATCGCTGGCCCGCAGATCCTGGCCGATCCCTACGAGAAGGCAGAGGTGCTTCTTGCCCTGGAGCCCTTTGATGCCTTCGTCGGTTGGCGCCCGGTAGGTGATGCAGCGGAGGTCATCGAGCGCATTGAGGGACTGGCCCTGGCCGCTTCGGCACTGCATTCGAAGAATCGCGACACGGCTATCCAGATGATCGTCGAGCGCAAGGACCAGGCCGGCTACTTTGCACGGCAACTGCCCAATGCCGTTCGTGCAGCGCAAGAGGCCGGAACGCTGAGCAGGCAACTGACCGATAACGAGATCGCGGCGTACGAGCAAGCCGCGCGCGATTTCCCTGACGACATCGGAGTTGCGCTCACGCCTCTGTTGGACTTCGTCACCCTGGCGCCAGGCGATGCGGTCTATCTCGCGCCGGGCATTCCGCACAGTTACGTGCGTGGGATCGGTTTCGAAGTGATGACTTCCTCGGACAATGTGCTGCGCCTGGGGTTGACCGGCAAGCCGGTGTTCATCAACCACGCGCTGGCGATCCTCGACTTCACCACGCCCGCGCAGTTCATCCGCACCGCTGACTCCAGCGCCGGGACCATCACCCCGGACGGCGCGGCGTTCTGGCTGCAGGTCATCGACCAGCAGGCCGAATTGACCAACAACACCTATCGCCTCGTCGTCGCGATCGAGGGCTCGTGCGAGGTCGCCGTTGCGGAGCAGACCCTCAGCGCCGAGCAGGGGCAAGCGGTGGCGATCACCGCCGAGGAGGGGCCCGCCCGGGTCCGCACCTCCGGCCGGGCGGTCGCCGCGATCTCGGTCTGACTCTCGAGCCTGATCCGATCCTTATCGGGGCGCCCGGAGTGCCCGCTGGGCGCGAGGCCGCCTTCCATGGCAGACTTCCCTCCAAGTCGCCGATGGCCCGGAGCCCTGGTTTCCGTCGTGACGCTCGCGTCGGCGTGTTCAAAATGGGTCCACAAACCCGAGAACTTCCCTCCTGTCGTCGTGAGCACCACAGTGCACAACCCGACGATCACTGGAGAACGAATGTCCTTGACCAAGCCCGACGGCACCCCCGACTACAAGGTTGCCGATCTGTCCCTCGCTGAGTTCGGCCGCGACGAGATCCGTCTGGCCGAGCACGAGATGCCCGGCCTCATGGCGATGCGCGCCGAATACGGCGAGACCAAGCCCCTGAAGGGTGCACGTATCACCGGCTCGCTCCACATGACCATCCAGACCGCGGTGCTCATCGAGACCCTCACTGCTCTGGGCGCAGAGGTCCGCTGGGCCTCGTGCAACATCTTCTCCACGCAGGACCACGCCGCCGCTGCGGTTGTTGTCGGTCCGAACGGAACCCCGGAGGATCCCCAGGGCATCCCGGTCTACGCCTGGAAGGGCGAGACGCTGGAGGAGTACTGGTGGTGCACCGAGCAGGTGCTCGACTGGCCGAACGGCGAGGGTCCGAACATGATCCTCGACGACGGCGGCGACGCAACGCTCCTGGTCCACAAGGGCGCGGAGTTCGAGAAGACCGGCGTCGTCCCCTCGGCCGATGAGAACGACTCCGAGGAGTACCGAGTCATCCTTCACACCCTGCGGGAGTCGCTGGCGAACTACCCAGATCGCTTCACCAAGATCGCCGCTGGCATCAAGGGCGTGACCGAGGAGACCACCACCGGTGTGCTGCGTTTGTACGACATGCAGCGTGATGGTTCGCTGCTGTTCCCGGCGATCAACGTCAACGATTCGGTCACCAAGAGCAAGTTCGACAACAAGTACGGCTGCCGCCACTCGCTGGTCGATGGCATCAACCGTGCGACCGACACCCTCATCGGTGGCAAGGTTGCTGTGGTCTTCGGCTACGGCGATGTCGGTAAGGGCTCGGCCGATTCACTGCGCGGCCAAGGCGCCCGCGTGATCGTCACCGAGGTCGACCCGATCTGCGCGCTGCAGGCTGCGATGGACGGCTACCAGGTCGCACGTCTCGACGAGGTCATCGACAAGGCCGACATCTTCATCACCGCCACCGGATGCTTCGACGTCATCACCGCTGAGGACATGACGAAGATGAAGCACCAGGCGATCGTCGGCAACATCGGCCACTTCGACAACGAGATCGACATGGCCGGCCTTGCTGCCCTGCCGGGCATCAAGCGCAAGACGATCAAGCCGCAGGTCGATGAGTGGACCTTCGAAGACGGTCACAGCATCATCGTGCTGTCCGAGGGCCGCTTGCTGAACCTCGGCAACGCCACCGGTCACCCGTCGTTCGTGATGAGCAACTCCTTCACGAACCAGGTGCTCGCGCAGATCGAGCTGTTCACCAAGCTCGATGAGTACCCGATCGGCGTCTACACGCTGCCCAAGCACCTCGACGAGAAGGTCGCCCGCTTGCACCTCGATGCACTCGGCGTCCACCTCACCGAGCTGAACAAGCAGCAGGCCGAGTACCTCGGCGTGGACGTGGCCGGCCCGTACAAGCCCGACCACTACCGCTACTAAGTCTCAACTCGCACGACCAGCAACACCGCCTCCCGCGATGGGGTCGCACCGACAGGTGCGGCCCCATCGTCTTTCCCGATGCGGCGTCA
>JAQCBM010000041.1 GCA_027729865.1 Actinomycetota bacterium | reverse complement strand
GGGGAAGGAGATGCGCCATTATTATTTTGACAAGGATTAACGGGGAAGTTTTTGCTCTGAACCCGGATCTGATTGAACGTGTCGAAGAGTCTCCGGATACCCATATCACGCTGGTCGACGGCAAACATCTCATGGTGAGCGAGACGCTCAGTGACATCATCGATGCCATTCGACGCGACCGCGCTACCGTCCTTGCGCTGGCCAGTGAGGTCGCCGACTCTGTGATCGCTTCGGACAATCCCGACGATCCCAACGTCGTTCCGCTCACTACTCGGCGGTAACTATGGATCCCATCACCCTCATCGGAATCGTCGTCGCCTTCGTCATCGTGATGGTGGTGCTGACGCTCGAGGGTGGATCTGCGGCCTCAATCCTTCTCATTCCACCGATGTTGCTCGTTTTCGGCGGCACACTTTTCATCGGCGCTGCAGGTATGTCCTTCAGCCTGTGGCTTTCGTCGTTCAAGGCTGCAGCTAAAGCGTTGGTCACCGGCCCACCGAAGTACAACCAGCTTATGGAGACGCTCGTCAACTGTGCCAACATCGCTCGGCGCGACGGCCTGTTGTCTTTGGAAGCGACCATTAATGATCTAGAAAGTCCACTGCTCAGGCGAGGGCTTGAGTTGGCGATCGACGGCACCGACCCCCAGGACCTAGCGAGAATCCTGGAAGCGGAATTACACGGTGAGACGGTTTATGGCGGCAGGCACGCCAAATTGTTCACCGATATGGGGGGATACGCCCCCACCATCGGGATTATCGGAACGATTCTTGGCCTCGTCACGGTCCTCGGAAACTTGGACAATCCCGACGAACTCGGCGGCTTGATTGCAGCCGCTTTCGTGGCCGCCATGTGGGGAGTGTTGTCAGCCAACATTTTTTGGCTCCCCCTCGCCGCCAAGATCAAACTCCTGAACGAACTCCACACCACTCAGGGCGAAGTCATTATCGAGGGCATACTCGCAATCCAGTCCGGAGCTAATCCCCGAATGGTGGAGCGACGCCTACGGGCCCTCCTCCCCACCGACGTGATGCGAGACATCGAAAAGGCGGCCTAGAGATGGCTCGTCGCGAAATCCACGAAGAGCCTGAAAATCACGAACGCTGGCTCATTTCCTACGCCGACATGGTCACCCTCCTTTTTGCCCTCTTCGTCCTGCTATTCGCCATCAGCCAGGTGAATCAAAAGAAGTTCGATGAAGTCTCCCGATCACTGGCTGTCGCCTTTGGAAACGTGGTGAATGCATCAGACGGCAACATGAGCATCCTGCCGGAGGCGGGAGATAACGTCACCCTCAACCAGTCACCACCAATCGACGCTCCCACCATCGTGTCCCCGAACATCATGCCGCCGTTACGGGACCAGGTCGCGGGGCAAATGACATCCCAGGGCTCCGCCGAGGCAACGGAGGCGGCATTAGCCGTCGCGTCGGCTCAGGCCGCTGCTGACGCAGACCAAGCAGCCCTTGATGAGGTGCAAGAGTCGCTGGCTACTGCCGTAAGTGACTCCAGTCTGACCGGAAAAGTGGTTCTCAGCAGAGACGAGCGTGGACTCGTCGTAACCCTGCTAACAGACGACGTCGTCTTCCCTCCCCACAGCGCCTCCCTGCAGACTGGTGGGTCAGAGATCATCAAGGCCCTTGCACCGTCCCTCGAGGGGAAGGGAAACAAACTGATCATTGAGGGCCACACGAATACCGCCCCGGTCGAGCCCATCAACTTCCCGAGCGAGTGGGAGTTGTCGAGCGCCCGAGCAGGGGCCGTGGCTCGGTTCCTGAGCGAGCAAGTGGGCATCCCCGAAGAGCAGATGCACGTAGCCGGCTACGGGGATACCGCGCCGTTGGTGCCGGAGACGAACCCCGATCACCTGCGCCTCAATCGACGGGTGGCTATCGTTGTCACCAGCAGCCTGACGGACGAGCAAAAGGCCCTTTTGTCGGGGTCTCGAATAAATACTTCCGAGACCGACCTCGAGGTGGGTTGATGATGGGTTCTCCGGTGGTTTTTCTCATAGCCGCCCCGCGGCTGCCGATCCCTACAAATGAGGTGACAGATGGCAACTGAAGACTCGGCAGCGGAGCCGAAGGGCAAAAGTAAAAAAGGTCTGTCTCGGTCGACGATATTGATCGTCGTCCTCCTGCTGGTGGTTGCCGGCGGGGGAGTTTACTTCTTCCTCGGCAGTGACTCGGGAACCGCAGAATCGGGTGCCCAGGCTCAACCTGAGCCTGAGCCGATTGTCATGGGAGAGGTCGTCACCCTCGAGCCGATCTTCATCAACCTCAAAGACGGTCGATTCCTGAAGCTGGGAATGGCGCTGCAAACCACTCACGAAGGTGGCGGCGGAGGCCACGGAGGCGGTGACACCGAGATGAACGGGGCCATGGCGCTGGACGCTGCGATTGAAGTCTTCAGCGACCAGGACATGAACATGATCTCCACCAGCAATGGTCGACAGCAGCTTAAAGAGGAGCTCGTGGCCCGTGTTATTGATGGCTACGGTCCCGAAGTAACCAACATCTACTTCACGGAGTTTGTTATGCAGTAAGGCTTATGCCGGGTCGCCACGGATGAGAAGCGATCTTTAACTATCGGGCTGCTCCCTCAGGGCTCGAGGGTCAGAAGGAACTGACCTGAAATTGACTGGCGTGAAAGCCTCAGGTCCTCTGGGCACCTGCCGATGCCTCTGGCATGGAATCCGGGTCGGAGTATGCGTCGCCAAGTGGAGCGGCTGCAGAACTCTACGATTTTCGTAACCCCTCGAAATTTACCCGAGAACACGGTCGACTACTCGATCAATTGCTCGAAACGTTCGCTGACCAGTCGGCGACTCAACTGACCTCGCGCCTTCGAATTCCGACCAGTCAAGATCTGGAGTCCTTGCAACAGGCCACGTATGGGGCCTTCATTGCGACCCTGCCGGAAGAGACCGTCCTCCTCGTCGCCTCGCTGTCCCCGATCGAGGTTGGAGGGCTGCTGCACATTCCCCGCGACTTGGCCATGCTCATGGTCGATCTCCAACTTGGCGGTCCCGGTGACGACGAACAACCCGAGCGCGGTCTGACAGAAATTGAAGCTGCGATGGTTAATGACATGGGTCAACAGCTAATCGGCGCCCTGAAGTACAGCTTCGAAGGCGTTATCGCGTGGAATCCCTCCTTGGCGTCTCACGTCGCATCACCGGAACTTGCCCACGCGGCAGCTGTCGGGGATCAGGTCTTGGTTGCCACATTCAAGCTGGAATTCCGCGAACTGGTCTTTCGTCCGGCGCTGGTCCTACCACTCGCCCCGATCCTACCGTTCTTGGACAAAGCACTCGCTGCGAAGAGAGCGGCGCGAAGTTCCCAAGAGCAGGATCGATTCAAGCAAGCACTCGAGGGCCGCGTGCGCAAAGCACCGGTGGACGTCTCGGTGCGCCTTCGTCCCACGGGAGGACGGTTGCTTGATTTCATGGGGATCACTGTGGGAGATGTATTCCAGCTTTCCCATCCCGTGAACGCACCCTGGGAGATCACAAGTTCCGGTCGGGTCTTCGCACATGGAGTTCCCGGAAGTGAGGGCGGTCGAGTGGCCATCCGTGTAGTGGAAAGCGGCAGGGAGTAACGATGTCGAGTACATATGAAGAGTCGCTGATGGCAACCATCGTCGAGCAAATGCGCATGTCTATGCCGGCTCTGTGCGATGCGCTCTCCGTGACCACGGTGGTGACGCATGGCGATCCGGTCACCTCGACGCTGGATCTAGATCTCAGCGCTGCTTCGGCTATAGCTGTCCTTGGTGTGAGCGGATCGATTAATGCCAGCATGATGGTCACCTTGCTTGAGGGTGCATCCCCGGATATCGCCGATTCGGAGACTTTGGTCGCGCACCTTGATGACGCCATCGACGCTATGAGTCAGGTGCTTGATTCCGACATAGCCACCCCAGCGGCTGCCTCGGGGCATCCGACGATTGAGGCAGATATCAGTGTTCCTCTCGTCACCGAAAGTGGGACCGTCGGTGCCGTTCTCGTGTTCTTGGCACCGCGCGAAGAACAAGCAGACGCCACCGTGAACGAACCTTCCGCCGCTCACGAAGCGGCAGCAGCACCGGCACCCACCGCAGCACCGGCACCCACCGCAGCACCGGCACCCACCGCAGCACCGGCACCCACGGCCGCGTCTGGTGGTGCGGCCGTCCAGCCGAAGCAGATCGACGCCCTGGCCGGAGTGCAAATGGAGGTCACCATTGAAATCGGGCGCACCAAGTTGCCGGTCGGTGATCTGCTGCAACTTCAGCCAGGTCAGGTTCTTGAGTTGGATCGCGAGGTTGGGGCCCCGTTGGACATGTACATCAACGGAACTCTGCTCGCCCGTGGCGAAATTGTCGTTCTCGAAGATCACTTCGGCTTCCGCGTAACAGCTGTTGTTTCTCAGGACTAAACGAGACTGACACCAAATCTCGTGGATACGTTCTGGTTGGCGCTCAGGGTTGTACTTTCGCTCGCCATCGTTCTTGGTTTGATTTGGGCCCTGGCCCGCGTACGCAAGCGTGTGAGCCCTGCCGGCGCTGGCGCAGTCACGATTATGTCCAAGATTCCTGTCACGAAGAAGGGTGCGGTTCTCCTCGTACAAGCGGGTGACAAGACACTGTTGATTGGTGCGACGGATACGCAGGTATCACTGCTATCTGTCGTGGATCTGCCGGTCGAGAATGATGAACCAAAGAAGGAACGCACCGTTATCGATATCGATGCGTTAGTGAGTCAACGACAGCTTAATGAGTACGCGGCCGAGATAGCTCCGGGCGCTGTGGTCGGTCAGCACTCGGTATCCAGATCTGGATCATCGAATCAGAGTGCGCTCGCGGGGTCGGTTCTATCGCCAGCAACGTGGCGTCAACTCGCTGACCTGGTCAAAGACAAGACCGCGCGGTCATGAGCGCCATTAGGCGAATCGCTGCGGCCGGTGGTGTCGGCTTAGGCTTCGGCGCAATCTCCCTGATCGCTGCTTCCCCCGCGCAGGCCGTTTCCATCAATCTTCCTGATCTCACCAGCGGAGAAGGGCCCGCCAGCGCCATTGTTTTGTTGCTGTCTTTGACCGTTCTGGCGGTTGCCCCGGCCATCTTGCTGATGACGACAAGTTTCACCAAAATCATTGTGGTCTTGTCGATTACCAGAAACGCATTGGGGCTTCAAGGAGTTCCGCCCAATCAGGTGCTGACCGGGCTGGCCATCTTCCTTAGCTTCTTCGTTATGTCTCCGGTTCTCGGGGTGATGAACACTGACGCACTTCAACCGTATCTCGACGGATCTTTGGATTTCGGTCAAGCCTTCGACCTGGCGCGAGTTCCGCTGGAGCAGTTCATGCTTGCGAACACGCGCCCCGAGGAACTTGCCCTGATGGTGAATATCTCCAATGAGGCACCGCCGGCCACCCCAGCCGACGTCTCATTGACCACCCTCGTCCCTGCCTTCATTCTCTCCGAGCTTCGGGCGGCTTTCATCATCGGTTTTGTGATCTTCCTGCCTTTCTTGATCATAGACATGGTCGTCAGCTCGGGCTTGATGTCTGTCGGCATGATCATGCTTCCGCCGGTCCTGGTTTCATTGCCGTTCAAGTTGCTGCTTTTCGTCCTAGTCGACGGCTGGGCTCTGATTGTGTCGTCTCTTGTGAATAGTTACACGTAGGTGAACTATGAGTGAAGCGTATGTAGTCGAGCTTGCAACACAATTGATGTGGACTGCTGCGATGCTAGCCGCCCCCATATTGATCACGGCCCTTGTTGTTGGCCTGGCTGTATCCCTGTTTCAAGGTCTCACAAGCCTGCAAGATCAGACGTTGTCGTTCGTCCCAAAAATCATCGGGGTCGGTATTGCGCTGGTGATCGCGGCAAGTTGGATGGTGCAAACCCTGGTGAATTTCACGCGCAACTCGTTCGAACTACTTCCCGGCATGCTCGGCTAGGAATTTCCTTGTTTGAACTAGGAATCACGACCGAGCAAATCGTCGGCTACCTACTGGTCTTCGCCCGGGTCGGAGCATGGGTGTGGTTGACCCCTCCGTTCGGTGGAGCCTTCCTGCCACCCCTCGTTCGAGTGATCACCGGTCTGGCGTTCGCTCTTCCCATGACACCCTCGGCGATTGCGGCTTCGGGGGGCATCTCGTTGGCGCCTGTCGATCTGCTGCTTCAGTTCGCCCTGCAAGTCGCAATCGGAGTAGCGCTCGGATTGGTCTGTTTGACACTACTGTCCGCCATCCAATCCGCAGGTGCTGTGATCGACGTCACCGGTGGCTTTGCGCTTGCTTCCGCTTACGACCCGCTCATGCAACAGCAAGCATCTGTGATTTCGCGTGTGTATCGCCTCTTGGCCGGTGTGTTGATTTTGGTCTCAGGCGCCTACTTGATCATCATGGCTGGCTTTTCATTGACATTTGAAGCATTACCAATCGGCGCAGGCTTAAGCGTTGAGTTGACCGCGATGACTTTGACCGAAGCGTTGAGCATGTCCTTTTTGGCAACACTTCAAATCGCTGGACCAATTATCGCGATCCTGCTGATTGTGGATATTGGTCTTGGTCTGCTGACGCGTGTTGCGCCGACCATCAATCTTTTCGTTCTCGGCTTTTGCTCACTCAAATCAGGTAGGCTCCTCTTGGTCGGGGTGGCGATTCCCCAAATCAGCCCGATGCTCGCGGGTTTGACGGATGCGTCCGTCGATGCGATGCGAGGAATAGCGGGGGGGTGACATGGCCGAAAACGATTCCGCTAACAAGACTGAGCAACCGACCCCGAAGAAACTTAAGGAAGGTGCGAAGCAGGGGCAGGTGCCACGGTCTACTGACATTGCGGCCTGGACGGGGCTACTTGCCCTCAGTTTCCTGCTCCCTTTATACATTGGGTTCGTCTCGGATGAGTTGCAGCAACTTCTGGAGATGATTCCGGACGTGGCTAGTGAGCCGAGCATCAATCGCTTGACCGGCATTGTCTGGCCCGGGCTCATCGCAGTTTCACTGATCACAGTTCCTCTGCTGGTCGCCATCCTGCTCGTCACCCAGGTTTCTGGCTGGGCGCAAGGGGGTGCGCGACCCCATCTCGCGCGAATTGCGCCGAAAACCAGCAAGATCAGTCCTCAGCAAAACGGTAAGAGAATCTTTGGTACTCAAGGCCTTTGGGAGTTGGTCAAGCAGATTCTCAAAGTTACGGTCATTGGCTTGGTGCTGTGGATTGTCATCACCAGGACCGTGGAAATCGTGTTCGGATCTGGGTTGCTTTCGCTTTCCACGCTTGCTGAGACTGCCGCTGCTGAAGGAACCCGTCTCGTACAGGTGGTCATCGCAGCAGGCCTAGCCATCGCAATCGCCGACTACTTCGTGAGCCAACGACGAGTGCGCAAGCAATTAATGATGTCCAAGCGCGAAGTCAAGGAGGAAATGAAGCAGTCCGAGGGCGATCCGCTGCTTCGGGCGGCCCTACGCCAGCGCGCTCTCGAGGCATCCCGCAACAGAATGATGGTGGACGTGGCCATGGCGGACGTCGTGCTCGTCAACCCAACCCACGTCTCCGTGGCCCTGAAATACAACCAGGCCATGGGGGCACCGAGGGTTGTCGCCAAGGGAGCCGGGGTCATGGCCGCCCGAATCCGAGAAATAGCCACCGAGAATCGGGTGCCGCTCGTCGAGGATGTGCCGCTAGCGAGGGCCCTGTACCGCAGTTGCGAAATCGGTACCGAGATCCCGGCCGACCTCTACACGGCGGTTGCCAGGGTTTTGGCTTTCATCATGACCTTGAAGAAGCGCGGGGTCCATGTCGGATTGCACAGCGCCCGGGATGTAGATCGAACAGTTTTTATCTGATTTTCCCTAAACCCCGATCCGGGGCTGCCGATGAGGGTGCTGCCAGGAAGGCACGCAATCCCATGGATGGAACTCCCGACACAAGGGGCCTCTGTGCGGAATCTGCGCTTGACCCAATTCGCGGTGCCATTCGCCGTGATCCTGGTCATCGTCATGCTCATCATCCCTCTGCCGCCCTTTGTTCTAGACATTCTCATCGCCTTCAATATCGCGGCGGCCCTCACGATGTTGCTGGCCGCGATGTACGTCAAGAAACCCCTTGACTTTGCGACCTTCCCGGCGCTGCTGCTCGTTGCCACCTTGTTCCGTCTCGGTCTTAACGTCAGCGTCACCCGTCAGGTGCTGCTCAACGGCTACGCGGGTGAGATCGTGGAGGCTTTCGGAAATTTCGTCATCGGTGGATCCATCATCGTCGGGCTCGTCATCTTCCTCATCCTGGTCGTCATCCAGTTCATCGTGGTGACGAAGGGTGCAGAACGCGTCGCTGAAGTGGGTGCGCGATTCACCCTCGATGCGATGCCGGGCAAGCAGATGGCTATCGACGCGGACCTCAACGCGGGACTGATTGATGATGCCGAAGCTCGCCGGCGACGCGCTGAAGTCGGCGCTGAAGCTGATTTCTACGGAGCCATGGACGGTGGCTCGAAGTTTGTCAAAGGCGACGCGATCGCCGCGATTTTTATCACCATCATCAACTTGGTCGGCGGCATCGCCATCGGCGTGGCCCAGCGCGGACTGAGTTTCAACGAGGCAATCGAAACGTACAGCTTGCTGACCGTCGGTGATGGGCTGACTGCACAGATCCCGGCGTTGATGCTGTCGGTTGCCACCGGCTTGATGGTCACCCGGGCGACAACGGAAGGCGATATGTCTTCCGATGTTGTGAAACAGTTCTCTGGCCAACGTCGCACCTTGATCCTGGCGGGCAGTGGCATGGCTGGCCTTGCCCTCATCCCGGGCATACCGATTTTGCCGTTCTTGCTGATCGGCGGTGGATTGATTTTCCTAGGTCAACGGCTTCCTCGGGCGAAGTCCGAGTCCGCAGCAGCCATTGAAGGTGGCGACACGCCTGCCGCCCTGCCGGCCGGCAAAGCAGCACCCGATACGCCAGAGGGCATCGTTCAGGATCTTCGGGTGGATGCCCTCGAACTCGGACTTAGCTACGACATCGTCGATCTGGTTGACGCTAACTCCGGGGGCGACCTTCTCGTGCGGGTCAAGGCACTCCGCCGCAAACTCGCCATGGAGTTGGGCCTTGTGCTCCCCACGGTTCGCACACGGGATGACACGGAGCTACCTCTATCGACCTACCGCATTCGGTTGCATGGTGTTGAGGTTGCTCGGGGCCAAGCTCCGCCCGGACACGTGTTGGTAATTGGTGATGACTTGAGTTCGCTGCCCGGTGAGCAAACCAAGGAACCGGTCTTTGGGCTCGACGCCCGCTGGGTTCCGGTGGCGTTCCAACACCAGGCCGAATTGATGGGCGCCACGGTCGTTGACCGCGCTTCCATCCTGACAACACATCTAGCAGAGACGGTTCGTAAGCACGCTGCTGAACTTTTGTCGCGCGAAGACGTGAAGATGCTCGTCGATTCTTTGAAAAAAACACAACCGACGGTGGTGGAGGAACTAACACCGGCCCAGGCGACCTTGGGTGAGATCCAGCAAGTGCTCCAAGGATTGTTGCGCGAACGAGTCGCCATTCGAGACCTTGCACGGATTTTCGAAGCAATGTCCGCATCAATTCGGGTGGGCAACCAAACCACGGAAGGGATGGTGGAGGCTGCCCGCGAAGTCCTCGGGTCTGCCATTACCACGAGTGTTGCGATGGACGGTGTCTTGCATGTCATCACCCTGGAGCCCACGTTCGAGCAAAGCCTTTTGGCTGCCGCGCGCTCAGGACAAGACGGTCAAACGCTTGCGATCGATGCTTCAGTCCTAATCCGGATGAGCGCGGACATTGGAGCGCTCGTTACCAGTGCTGAAGAATCAGGTATATCGCCGGTTTTGGTGTGTGCAAGTCAGTTGCGGGCAGCCCTACATCGACAGCTGCGACATGAATTTCCGCGGCTTTCGGTCGTTTCGTACGCCGAACTTGGTGGATCAGTTGACATTCAAACAGTAGGGACGGTGGGCAATGAGCCTGCAAATGTTGCTTGAGGGTCCCGATCTTGACGCAATCCTCCGTGAGGTGGAAGCCAACTACGGGCGCGAGTTTCGGGTTATCCAGGCCGAGCAGGTCCGATCGGGCGGTATGGCTGGCTTCTTCGCCAAGCAGCATTACGAAGTTACTATCGAAATCAGCAACCCCGACATCATCGCAGGCATTAACGCTCAGAAGAAGAAGACGGATGTCTCACTGACCGAGTTGGCCACTCGAAGCCAAAACGACCAAGCTGCTGCATCCACCCAAGAGTGGGCCCGCGAACTCCTGCGTCAAGCTCGTGAGCTAAACAGCGACCAGGTACAGCGCGAGGACGAAGAGCCTCAACAATCAGGGACAGGATTCGCCGGACTCGTAGGCGAAGATGAGTTGCCCACCGAGGAATCCAGTCGCTGGACTCGCACTCTGGGCCGATTGGCTGGCAAGAAGTCCGACCAACGCCTACCTTCCGATCGCATGCTTGCTGCGACCCGTGATCAGCAACTGCGGCTCCGAGACCTTCTCGCCTCGCCTGATGAACTCGAAGATGACACTGACGTGCGTCCGATGTCTCCCGCGGCCGCTCCTGTTGACCAAGCGCAGCTGGCTTCTTTGCCAGAGGATGATTCGCGCGAGGAGGAGTTGCCGCCGGCCGCCCGGATAGTTGCAGAAATGGATCCGTGGACCATTCCTGGCTTGCACGTATCAGCGGGCGGACGTCCGATCAAAGATGCTGTGAAGTCTGAGCCCACAAGTCAGGTGGCAGGTGGAGTCGCGGTCTCGGATTCAACGAGTTCGCAAATTCATGGGGAACTCAACAGCACCCTTGCTGCACTCGAGGTGGATCGGGCAAACCTCCGGCGAGAACGAGATGAACTCGCGGCCTATCGTGAGCAACTCGAGACATTGCGGAATCAACTCGAAGCAGCTCGCACTGAGATGCAAGATGAAGCGCGGCGCGAAAACGAACTTCACAGCCGCTCGTCGGAAATCGGAC
>JAQCBM010000040.1 GCA_027729865.1 Actinomycetota bacterium | reverse complement strand
CTTGAGTTTCCTGACTTCAGCGCTCAGGCCCACAACGGACTGGTCGGCCTGGAATTGGGCGAAGCTGGTTTCCAGAACCTCGCGTGCTCGGGCGCGGCCCATTTGGCCGACCAGGTTGATGGCCATGTTGTAACTGGCTTGGAAGGACGAGCGCAATGGATACGTACGTGTGGAGGCCAGGCCGGCGAGAACCTCCGGGTCGAGTTCGTCCGACCACACCACTACCGCGTGGCCCTCGACGTCGATGCCGCGGCGCCCTGCCCGTCCGGTGAGTTGGGTGTATTCCCCGGCGGTGAGGTCCACGTGCGCCTCACCATTCCACTTCACCAGCCGCTCGAGGACCACAGAACGCGCGGGCATGTTGATGCCCAGTGCCAGGGTCTCGGTAGCGAAAACCACCTTGATCAATCCGCGCTGGAACAGGTCCTCGACGATCTCCTTGAACGCCGGGAGCATGCCAGCGTGGTGCGCGGCGATGCCGCGCTCGAGGGCATCGGCCCAGTCCACGTAGCCGAGGGCGGCGAGGTCTTCGTCGGCGATGGCCATGGTCCCGGCCGAGACGACCGATCGAATGGTTTCGCGTTCACTGCTGGTGGTGAGCCGCAAACCTGCGCGCAAGCATTGCTCCACAGCATCATCACAACCTGCGCGAGAGAACAGGAAGTAGATGCACGGCAGGAGGTTCTCGGTATCGAGTTTCTCCACCACCTCGCTGCGCCACGGGGTGAGCGAATTACGGTGCCTGCCACGGCCTCGTCGTCCGTTTCGACCGCCGCGGCCTGGCGGTCCACGGTGATGACTGCGCCGCGCGAGAGCAAGGAGTTCGGCGTTGATGGTGTTCTCATCGACGAACAGGTCGTACAGATGGTGTCCCGCAATCACGTGCTGCCACAGCGGCACCGGACGATGTTCCTCAACGATGATCTCGGTCTTGCCGCGCACCGTTGAGAGCCAAGCACCGAACTCCTCGGCGTTGGAGACCGTGGCGCTCAAAGCAATCACGGTGACCGATGTGGGCAGGTGAATGATCACTTCTTCCCAGACCGCACCGCGGGAGCGGTCCGCGAGGTAGTGAACCTCATCCATCACCACGTAGCCGAGGGACTCGATGGTGCTCGAACCGGCATAGAGCATGTTGCGCAGCACCTCGGTGGTCATCACCACGATCGGTGCTTCACCGTTGATCGAGTTATCGCCGGTGAGCAGGCCCACCCTGTCCGCGCCATAGCGCTCGGTGAGTTCACCGAACTTCTGATTGCTCAGCGCCTTGATGGGTGTCGTGTAGAAGCACTTGACGCCTTCGTCTAGCGCCAGGTGCACCGCGAACTCCCCCACCACGGTCTTGCCCGATCCGGTGGGTGCCGCAACGAGAACTCCCGAACCTTCCTTCTCCAGCGCGGTGCATGCCTGGATCTGGAAAGGATCGAGCTCGAAGGGGTATTCCTTCATGAACTGCGCGAGGGCTGGTTGCTGGCTGCGCTCACGGGAGCGGGCGTAACGCTCCGCGGGCGAGGGGGACACGACCTAAGACTAGGTGCGCTGCCAGGTCAGTACCTGCAACGCAGATGGCATGACCTCGATGGTGGCCGGCAGCGGGCCGATCCGTTCGCCATCGGCGAAGACCAAGGAGTCCGGTGCGTCGATGCGCAGCCGCTTCGCGCGCCAGGACACCACGCTGGGATGCTCCACGTGCTTACCCGAATACACCTTCGGCAGCACCGACACGAAGGTGTGCTTGGGGGCGTTCGTCACCACGGTGATGTCGAGTTGACCGTCGGACATATCGGCATCGGGGCAGATCATCATTCCCGAGCCGTAGGCCGGCCCGTTGCCGATCGCCACGATCATCGCGGCCATGGACTTGTCCTCGCCATCGCTATCGATGGCGTACCAACGTGGGCGTACGATCGGTAGCTCACGTGCGAGGCCGAGCAAGTATCGCGCTCGCCCCACCTTCGCCGGCATGTTGTTGGCGCGCTCATTGACGTCTGAATCGAAGCCGCAGGAGAGGACGCCGAGGAAGTAGTGCGTGGTGGGTTGATCGGTGGACTGATTTGTTCCATCGTCGAAGATCGAGATCGTGCCGACATCGGTGGGTGGTGTGGTCTTCTCGAGCACCGCGTCGATGAAGGCTCCGTGGAGTTCTTCAGTGCCCGCGGTGTCCAGTCCCAGACCCCGCACGATGTCGTTTCCGGTGCCCACCGGCCAGATCGCCATCTGCTTGTCGGTGGCATCGGATGTCATCACGCCCTGCAGGCAGTCGTGAACGGTGCCGTCTCCCCCGCACGCCACCACGATGCCGCGCGGTGCGTGAGTGCGGGCGGCGTTGATGGTCTCCTCGCGTGTTCCCGGCACATGCACATGACAGGAGATGCCTGCATCGGCGAGAGCGCGTGCTAGTCCACTTGCCGCCGCCACGGCTTTACCCCCGCCGGCAAGCGGGTTGGCGATGATGTGGATCACCGGCGGTCGTCCGGCTGCTGGGGATCTGTAGTTGATGATTCAGGTGTTGAAATGTCGCTGGGTGTGGTGTCCAGCGGCGAAGCTTCGTCGTCGTCCCAGTCTTGGTAGTCCGGTTCGAGGAGTCCCTTGCGAGCGCGGCGCTTGTCGTTGAGCAGCGAAATACCGATCGCGATCATGACCAACAGCAGCACCGGTCCGGCAAGCAGAACCAGGTTGATCGGATCACCGGTGGGTGTTGCCACGGCGGCGAAGATGAAGACGGTGAAGATGATCCAGCGCCACCAAGAAAGAAGTCGTTTACCGGTGAGAACCCCGGCGAAGTTCAACGTGACGATCAGCAACGGCGTGAGGAAGCCCACGCCGAACACGATCACCGTTCGGATGAAGAAGGACAGATACCTGTCCACCGAGACGATGTTCTCCACGTTGTCCGGTGTGAAGCCCAACAAGATCTCTAGGCCAACCGGCAACACGGTGTAGGCGAGCAGGGTGCCCGCGAAGAACAGCGGAGTTGCCACCGCAACGAACGCGATCCCCCAGCGCTTCTCGTGCTTGTGAAGTCCCGGTGTGACGAACCGCCAGAGTTGATACAGCCAGATCGGTGCGGAGATGACCAGGCCGGTGATCGCAGCCACTTGCAGTTGCAACACGAACGGATCGGTCACGCCGGTGAGCGCCAGGGTGACATCCCGGCCTTCGGCCTGCGCCTGCGCTACCGCACCCTCGAAAGGTTCACTCAGCAGAGCGAAGATCGTCGGGTACAGGATCCAGCCGGCCACCATGCCAATGACGATGGCGATGCCGGACTTAACAAGACGTGAGCGGAGTTCTCGCAGATGGTCGGCCAGCGGCATCGACGCCTGAGGATTGCTCCCGCGTTCGCGAACGGCCACGGGTGGAACTTAAGAGTCGTTGCGTTCCGGCGAGGTCTCGGAGGCCTGCGCAGTGGTATCCGACTTCTTGCCCGACTCCAGTGCCTCGGGGTCCGATGCAGTGACCTCACCGGGCTTGGCATCCGAGGAATCGTCGTCGTGCATGCCCTTGGTCTCGGCCTTGAAGATACGAAGCGAGCGCCCGAGGCCGCGCGCTGCGTCGGGAAGCCGCTTGGCTCCGAACAGCAGCACCACGAGGGCCACGATGATGAGCAGCTCCTGCCAGCGAAGGTTGGGCATGGTGCACGCTCCTTGGTTTCTTGGATTTACGCGTCTTGCGGGCCGCTTGGACCTGTCGTGAGTGTAGCCCCGCTCGGGCGTGAGGGCTGGGCAGGCTGCTCAGGTAGCGGCGAGGCGCTGACGCGCGGCGTCGAGAACCGCGTTTCGGGCGGAATCGGGCTCCAGGACCTGGACCCGCCCCCCGTGGCCTAGAACCCAGCGGACCAGCCAGTCCAGCGAGGCAAATCGAACCAGGGCCTGCGGGCTGTCGTCAGGGCTGGTTGCGACAGGCTCGACTTCTTCGGTGTCGAATATCCAGGCTGCCTGCGGATCAATGGCAATCCGTGCCACCTGGGTGTTCTCGGGTGTGATCGAGATGCTGGTCGTGACCGCCGATGGCTCGACCCCTGCGGGCGCGTCGATGACCGCGGCGGTGTGGATACGATCGAGTCGGAAGGTGCGCACGTCTGTGGCCACTTCACACCAGGCATGCAGGTAGACGCGGTCATCCACGGCGTACGTATTGAGCGGTTGCACCCGGCGCTTCGTGATCTGATCACCGTCGGCAGCGGCGTACTCGATGAGCAACCACTGCTGGCCGTTGACTGCGGTGTCGATGGCCGACCGAACAAGGGGGTCGATCGACACCTGCACATTGATCGAAACCGGTGGGGCGCCGGCTTCTTCGAGTTTGGCCATCGCGGACACCAGCGCTTGTCGATCGTGGGTTCCGGGCACCTGGGCCAGCACCCGCAGGGCCACGTGCAGCGCAGCGACTTCCTCGCCGGTCAACCGCAGCGGACGATCCAAGGCGATGGCATCGATTACGTGGATGCGGTCGTCGTCCCAGAACTGAATATCCACGAGTTGATCCGGCCCATAGCCGGGAATGCCGCACACGATGAGTTGCCACAGATCTGTGGTGAGTTGATCAGCAGAAACACCGAAGTGCTCGGCCGCCCGCTCGATCGTGATGCCATCGTTGGCGCGCAACCACGGCACCAATGCCAAGAGCCGGGCCAGCCGTTCGGTGGATGTCTCGCTCATCGGTGGGCCTGCTCGATTCGCTGCAGACCGGCAACGTATTCGTCGCGCAGGTCCTGCGGTCCGATGAGCTGGACGGACGGATCAGCGCGCCATAGCAAGGTGAGCAACTGTTGCCGGCCTTCGGTGATCGTGAAGGTGGTGCCGTCGCTGCTCAGCGTTTGCGGCAGACGGCGGAGTTCGGCACCCACCCCGTCGGGGACGGTGATCTGCGCGGTGACGTCGTCGTCGATCTCGACGTCCCACTCGCTGCTGCTGGAGCGTCTTGCCGAATCGATATCGGTTCCGGTCACCTGCACCGAAGCGGCGATGCGCGAGATGCGAAACACGCGCTCTTCGCAACGGTCGACGTCCCACCCAGCGAGGTACCAGCGGCCGTTCTTGCTGTGGACGGCCCAGGGCTCGACAGTTCGCTTGTCGGCTTCGTCCTGCTGGGGCTTGCGGTACTCGAACCGCACCACGCGACCATCGCGGACCGCACGCAGCAGCGGAAGCAGCGCGGCGTCCCTCGCGGTCAACACACCGAAGGTGTTGGGCAGAGTTGCGGCTTCCTCATCAACGGTGGATTCGAGTTTGCGAACCGCCGTGAGCGCCGCGGATTCCAGCACCGCGTTGTCCCACAGTTGCGCCGCAAGGTTGAGAACCGCGATCTCGTCGGCGGTGAGGTTCAAATCAGCGGTCGCGTATTCGTCGGCATCGACCACGTACCCCTGCACTTCACCGTGCGCATCGGTGATGGTGCGAATGGGCACACCCATCGCCCGCAGTTCTTCCTTGTCTCGTTCGAACATCCGCTCGAACGCCGGCACGGTGGCATCGGAGTCGTAACCGGCCACCTTCGCCTGGATGCTCGCGCGCGAGAGCGGTGCGCGGGTGGATAGCAGCGCAATGACGAGGTTCAGCAAGCGCTCCGTGCGCGAGACCGAACTGCTCGACATGGGCTGTGTTTACCTACTTGAGCGCGTCTACTTGACGGGCTTACTTGACAGCGAGCAGGTCGATGACGAAGACCAGCGTCTTGCCCGAGAGGCGATGACCGCCACCCGCGGGACCGTAGGCAAGTTCCGGCGGAATCACCAGTTGCCGGCGACCGCCCACTTTCATGCCCGGGATGCCTTCCTGCCAGCCGGCAATCAGACCCGACAGCGGGAAGGAAATCGACTCACCGCGATCCCAGGAAGCGTCAAACTGCTCACCGGACTCGAACTCCACGCCCACGTAGTGAACGTCCACGGTGTCGCCTGCCTTGGCTTCCGCGCCGGTGCCCTCCACCAGATCGGTGATGACGAGCTCGGTGGGTGCGGGTCCTTCGATGAAGTCGATCTCTGGCTTGTCCATGTCTCTCCTGTTATCTGCTTGACCGATAGTTACTGACCGACGCCGAGAAGTTCGACGACGAAGACCAAGGTTTCACCCGGCTCGATACCAGGTGGCGGGGTTTCCCCGTAGGCAAGATCGCTAGGGATCACCAGGACGCGGCGCTCCCCCACCTGCATTCCGGGGATGCCATCGACCCATCCCTGGATGAGTTGGCCCTGGGACAGCGGGAAGGTCGCAGGTGCGCCACGTGCCCACGATGAATCGAAGAGTTCGCCGGTGGCCAATCCCACACCGCAGTACTCGACGGTGATCAGGTCATCCAGGGCTGCTGTGTCACCGGAGCCGGCGCGAATCTCAGTGGAGATCAACTCGCGGGCGGGCGCTGAGTCCTCACGCACATAGACCAACGGAACCTCGGCATCCAGCACGCTCACATCGGGGGTGACAGCCACGCCATCGGCAGCGTCGACCTGCGCAGCGGCACCGGACACCCCGCAATCGGTGAGCGCGAAGGATGCACTCGCCGAGGCCGGGGTGGGCGTGGTGGTCTGTTGTGTTCCGCTCGAGCATGCGGTGAGCACGAGACCGGCGGACAAAGCAGCAGCTGCGATAACCGTTGATTTCACTCCGGCAGGCTACGCCACCGGGGGCTACATGCTGGCCAGGAGCCGTTCGACGCGCTCGTCAACGTTCGCGAAGGGGTCCTTGCACAGCACGGTTCGCTGGGCTTGATCGTTGAGCTTGAGGTGAACCCAGTCCACGGTGAAGTCTCTGCGGCGCTCCTGAGCCCGGCGCACGAAGTCGCCGCGCAGCTTCGCGCGGGTGGTCTGCGGGGGCACGTTCTTGGCCTCGAAGACCTCCGGATCGTGCGTGATCCGCTTGGCCAGACCACGCTTTTCCAGCAGATAGAACAGTCCCCGGTTGCGGTTGATGTCGTGATAGGCCAGGTCGAGTTGGGCCACCCGAACATCCGAGAGTGTGAGTTGGTGCTTGTCCATATAGCGTTCGATGAGCTTCTTCTTGATCATCCAGTCGATCTCGGTATCGACTGCGGAAAAGTCCTGAGCCTCCACCGCCTTGAGTGAGCGCTCCCACAGGTCCAGCACGCGCGCGGTGGTGGGGTCGGTGCGCAGTCCGCGGCGGTCCACGTACTGCGTCACCTTGTCCAGGTATTCCCACTGCATCTGCAGGGCTGAGAGTTCTCGGCCGGTGGTGAGCGGGACCTGCCGGGTGCCGGTGGTGTCGTGGCTGATCTCACGTATCGCACGAATCGGGTTCTCAAAAGACATATCGCGCATGACCGCACCGGATTCGAGCATGCGCAACACCAGATCCGCGGCGCCCACTTTGAGCATCGAGGTGGTTTCACTCATGTTGCTATCGCCCACAATCACATGCAGGCGGCGATACATGTCGGCATCGGCGTGCGGTTCATCGCGGGTGTTGATGATGGGGCGCGAGCGCGTGGTGGCGCTCGACACGCCCTCCCAAATGTGATCGGCCCGCTGGCTTACGCAATAGACCGCGCCGCGTGGTGTTTGCAGCACCTTGCCGGCTCCGGTGATGATCTGTCGGGAGATGAGGAACGGGATGAAGCCTTCGGCGAGTGCGAGGAAGTCGGTGGAGCGCTCGACGAGGTAGTTCTCGTGGCAGCCGTAGGAGTTGCCGGCCGAATCGGTGTTGTTCTTGAAGAGGTAGATATCGCCGGAGATTCCCTCTTCGCGAAGACGTGCCTCGGCGTCCACACTCAAGCCTTCGAGGATCCGCTCCCCTGCTCGATCGTGCGTGATGAGTTGCTCCACGCTGTCGCATTCGGCGGTGGCGTACTCGGGGTGACTTCCCACATCCAAATACAGCCGCGAGCCGTTCTTAAGAAACACGTTGCTGCTGCGCCCCCAGGCGACAACCCGGCGGAACAGGTAGCGGGCCACCTCATCGGGGCTGAGCCGGCGCTGGCCGCGGAAGGTGCAGGTGACTCCGTACTCGGTTTCTATTCCGAAGATCCTGCGGTCCATCGCACCACTGTAGGTGGGGAATGGGGATTCGTCAGCCTGTGAAGGCTCAACTGGTCAGTAGACCCTCAAGCTCGGAGTTGTCGATCCTGCGGAAGGTGCGGCGGGGGCGACTTCTGCCCAAAATCGCGACCTCGAGGTCCGCAGCCGTCAGCGTGCGAGCCTCTTCGGTCCCGTGCTCTCCCAGCGCGTGGACGGCTTGGCGCAGGGACGTGCCGAGGTCTTGACCGGCTTGCCAGGCGGCCGAGAGCGCGCCGGCGATGGCCTCGGCGGAGCCGCCCATGGCCACATACCCGTGCTCGTCGGCCACCGAACCATCGAACGTGAGCCGGTAGATCTGGTCGGATGCCTCGTCGGCGCCCACTTCGGCCACCACGATCTCGACCTCGTAGGGCTTGGCCGTCTCGGTGAAGATCGCGCCCAGGGTTTGGGCGTAGGCGTTGGCCAGGCTGCGAACGGTCACATCGTCGCGGTCGTAGGAATAGCCGCGTAGGTCAGCGAGACGAATACCGGCAACGCGCAGGTTCTCGAACTCGTTGTATTTGCCTACCGCGGCGAAACCGATGCGGTCGTAGATCTCGCTGATTTTGTGCAAGGCCTTGGATGGGTTCTCTGCGACGAAGACGATGCCGCCGGAGTACTGGGCAACCACCACTGCGCGACCACGAGCGATGCCCTTGCGCGCGAAGTCCGCCTTGTCCTTCATGATCTGCTCGGGCGAGACGTAGAACGGAACGCTCATCACTCACCTCCGCCAGTGTTTGCTGCATCGCCGATGCGTGCACGCGGACCATTCGGTCGCTGCATGCGTTCATCGACCATGCGCTGTGCTTCCTGGGCGATGACGTCCTCGTTCATGATCGTCACACCTTCGGTGGTCACGACAGCAACCACCGGGAAGATGCGCCGGGCCAAGTCGGGACCGCCGGTGGCCGAATCGTCGTCGGCGGCGTCGTACAAAGCCTCCAGGGCGATGCGAACGGCCTGATCGGAATTCGCATCGATATGGAAGAGCTTCTTGAGTGATCCGCGCGCGAAAGTGGATCCCGAGCCAACGGCGTAGAAGTCATGTTCTTCGTAGCGACCGCCCGTGACGTCGTAGGAGAAGATGCGCCCGCGCTGCTTGGCGAGGTCGTAACCGGCGAACAGCGGCACCACCGCCAGGCCTTGCATCGCCATCCCGAGGTTGCCGCGCAACAACGTAGAAAGTCGATTGGCTTTGCCCTCGAGAGAGAGCTGCGTGCCTTCGATCTTCTCGTAGTGCTCGAGTTCCACCTGGAACAAGCGCACGAGTTCCACCGCGATGCCTGCCGTGCCGGCGATACCGATCACCGAGTGGGAATCCGCTTCAAAAACCTTCTGAATGTCCTTTTGCGCAATGACGTTGCCCATCGTCGCGCGTCGATCGCCAGCCATCACCACACCGCCGTCGAAGACCAGCGAGACGATGGTGGTGCCATGCGGGGCTTGGACCGAACCGTTGTCTTGACTCATCGGGCGTTGGCCTGCGGCGTTGAGGAACTCGGCGAAGGATGCGGTGCCAATGCGGTGGAAAGCCGGGGGAAGCGAATCGCTCACTGGCCGCCCTTTTGCACGAACGACTTCACGAAGTCTTCTGCGTTCTCCTCGAGAACCTCATCGATCTCGTCGAGGATCGAATCGACGTCGGCGTCGAGGGCCTCTTTGTTCTCGGTTGCCGAGGATGTGGGCAACTCCTCGACTTCTTCGACCTCGTCGCGGCGTTGGGCCTTCTTGTGCTCGGCGTTCTCTTGGGCTGCCATACCTCCAGCGTAACCGGCTAGTCGGCGGTGAGCGCGTCGATCAGGGCACCGGCATCGGCAGCCTCATCGAACAGGTGCCCCACGTGATCCTTCGTGCCACGTGTGGGCTCCACCGTGGGAACCCGCAAAAGCGTGTCTCGATCGGGCAAATCGAAGACCACCGAATCCCACGAAGCGGCGGCGATCGATTCCGGGAACCGGCTCATGCACTGGCCTCGGAAATACGCGCGGGTGTCCGCGGGAGGTTCGGTGCGGGCTCGCTCTACCTCTGCGTCGTCGAACATCCGCACCAGGCGTCCGCGCTGCTCGAGTTTGGCGGCTAACCCCTTCTCGGGGCGGATGTCGGAGTACTGCAGATCCACCAACGCAAGGCGCGGGTCCGACCACTCCAGTCCGTCGCGCTTGACGTATCCCTCGAGTAACTGCAACTTCGCGACCCAATCGATGGTGTCCGCGACGGATGCGGGATCGGTGGCCAGTGCGTCGAGGTGCGCGCCCCACTTGGCCAGGACGTCCTTGGTTTGTTCGTCGTATTGCGAACCCCAACGCGAGTCGCAGTACGCCCACGCTTGCTCTAAGAACGCACGCTGAACATCGATCGCGGTCATCTGCTTGCCATCGGCGAGGTTCATCAGATGCTCAAGTGACACGTCGTGCGAAACCCGGTGCATCTCGGCAACAGGTTCGGTGGGCATCACATCGAATCCATCGAGGAAGCCGTCCTCGATCATGGACAACACGATGGACGTGGTGCCCATCTTCAAGTAGGTGGCGGTGTCCGAGAGGTTCGCATCCCCCACGATCACGTGCAGGCGGCGGTACTTCTCCGGATCGGCGTGCGGTTCATCGCGGGTGTTGATGATCGGGCGCTTGAGCGTGGTCTCCAAGCCGACCTCAACCTCGAAAAAGTCCGCACGCTGGCTGAGTTGGTAGCGGCTATGACGGCCGTCCTGACCTACACCGAGGCGGCCGGCGCCGGTGAACACTTGGCGGGTGATAAAGAACGGGGTGAGGTGGCGAACGATCTCGGTGAACGGCGTGGTGCGGCGCATGAGGTAGTTCTCATGCGTGCCGTAGGACGCACCCTTGTTATCGGTGTTGTTTTTGTACAACAGGATCTGCTGACCACCGGGCGTAGCGGCAGCTGCATTGGCAGCCATGTTCATGACGGCAACACCGGCGCGATCCCACAACGTTGCATCGCGCGGGTTGGT
>JAQCBM010000039.1 GCA_027729865.1 Actinomycetota bacterium | reverse complement strand
ATCAGCGCATGCGAACCGACCTGTGGTGCCAGTCGCCCGGCCACTTCACTCATCGGTGCCAGCAACGGCAGCGAGCCGTCTGAGAGTTCGACGGTTTCGTAAGCGATAGCGGTGGCGCCGGACTTCAGCAGTGCATCGGTGCATTCGCGTGAGGCAGCCAGATGCAGATAAGTGAAGACCACCTGACCGTCGCGGATCCGGTGGTACTCCTCAGCGATCGGTTCTTTCACCTTCAAGATCATCTCTGCGAATTCCCAGACGTCGTCGGCCGTGGGCAACATCCGCGCTCCGGCAGCCTCGTACTCGGCGTCGGAAATCGACGAACCTTCACCGGCCCCAGCCTGAATAGCAACCTCGTGCCCATGGCGGGTCAACTCCATGGCGCCGGCCGGAGTGATGGCCACGCGAAACTCGTTGTTCTTAACCTCGGTAGGAATACCGATGCGCACGCTTCCTCCTGCTGATCGCCTCGCGGCTCACGGGGCGGATTCCCCGGTGTTACCCGATAGCAGCGTAGACCGCCCTCAACTGAACGGATGAAAGATGCAGGCGATCAACGAACCCGCTGCTGGGAGACCAGCCAATCACGCGGTTCCCACGGGGCTTGGGCCGAACGCAAGCCCCGTCCGCTCCGTCTACGGATCGCGTCCAGGGCCAAGATTCCGGCAACGCCGGACGGGCTCCCGATCGCTCCGGTTAGCACCAGATCAACAGCGTCATCCAGGGCCACCCAGGCTTGGGGCAGGTGGGCCTCTTCGGCTTCGCCGGTGTTCGGGCGGCCTCCGGGCAGCGCCGTGAGGTCGCTGGCCAGATAGACGCGAATAGCCTCACTGGATCCACCGGGTGAGTTGAACAGATCCACCAAGGTGTGCCAGGTATCTGCCTGAACGCCGGTTTCCTCGGCCAACTCCCGCTGCGCGGTCTCAAGCGGTGGCTCACCGGCTACATCGAGCAAGCCCGCAGGCGGTTCGAACAAGTACATGGCAACCGGATGCCGGTATTGGCGGATGAGCAGGATTCGATCATCATCATCGACCGCAATCACTGCAACAGCACCGGGGTGGATGACTACATCGCGGACCGAATCGCATTCGCCGATTCGAACCTGGTCACGCACCACGGACCACACGCGGCCCGCGAAGACTTCCGATCGCTCCGAGAGGGGCATCGACGAGTCCGTAGTGTCGGCAATGGGACCCGACCAGGACTCCTCTGGCCGCGGCAGCCCTTCAGGTGGCATCGACGCTGCTGCTACGCCAGCGCCGAGGAAGCGTCCGCAGTAGCGCGCTGCCTAGCAACCGCCGCCTCGACAAGCCCCGCGAACAGCGGATGCGCCCGGGTAGGACGTGAACGGAACTCCGGGTGGGCTTGGGTTCCGATGTAGTAGGGGTGCACGTTTGCTGAGAGTTCCACGTACTCCACCAACCGACCGTCGGGCGAGGTTCCGGAGAACACCAAGCCCATCTCTTCGAGTTGGGGACGATAGGCGTTAGCAACCTCGTAGCGATGCCGGTGTCGTTCATCCACGTAGGGCTGCCCATAGACGCGCTCGGCTTGACTGCCGGAAAGCAATTTCGCCGGGTACAAACCCAGGCGCATGGTGCCGCCCATGTCCCGATCGCCGGAGACCACATCGCGCTGATCGGCCATAGTCGAGACCACGGGATGCCTGGTGGACTCATCGAACTCCAAGGAGTTTGCGCCCTCCAGCCCCGCAACGGTTCGCGCGTACTCGATCACCATGCACTGCAAACCCAGGCATAAACCCAACGTGGGCAATGCGTTCTCTCGTGCGTAGGTCAAAGCGCCGAGTTTGCCCTCGATGCCACGCACACCGAAACCTCCAGGCACACAAATTCCGTCCAGACCTTCGAGGTTGCGCGCCGCTCCCTCGGGAGTCGCGCACTCATCGCTGGATACCCAACGGATATTCACTTTGCAGTCATGATGGAAGCCACCAGCGCGGATCGCTTCGGTAACCGAAAGGTAAGCATCCGGCAGATCGATGTACTTACCCACCAAACCGATAGTGACTTCGTTTGCAGGGCTGTGCACTCGACGAAGGAGGTCGTCCCAGTCAGTCCAGTCCACGTCGCGGAACGGCAGACCCAGGCGACGCACCACGTAGGCATCAAGTCCCTCACCATGGAGCACCTTGGGAATGTCGTAGATGCTGGGGGCATCCACTGCGGCCACCACAGCCTCGGCGTCGACGTCGCACATCATCGAGATCTTGCGCTTGATGCTGGTCGGCACCGGGCGATCAGCGCGCAGCACGATGGCATCGGGCTGGATGCCGATATTTCGCAAGGATGCGACGGAGTGCTGCGTGGGCTTGGTCTTCAACTCCCCCGACGGTCCTATGTATGGAAGGAGGGACACATGGAGGAAGAACACGTTGTCCCGACCCACTTCGTGTCGGATCTGCCGGACAGCTTCGAGGAATGGCAGAGATTCGATATCACCAACCGTGCCACCCACCTCGGTGATGACCACATCAACATCCGGGCCGGCCATGCGGCGGATGCGTGACTTGATCTCGTTCGTGATGTGTGGAATCACCTGCACGGTGTCGCCGAGGTACTCGCCGCGACGCTCCTTAGCGATCACCGTCGAATACACCTGGCCGGTCGTGACGTTCGCTGAGCCATGCAAATCGGTATCGAGGAATCGCTCGTAATGACCGATGTCCAAATCGGTTTCCGCGCCGTCGTCAGTAACGAAAACCTCGCCATGCTGGAACGGGTTCATCGTGCCGGGATCGACATTCAAATACGGATCGAGCTTTTGCATCGTCACACGCAAGCCGCGCGCCTTGAGCAGGTTGCCCAGACTCGATGCGGTCAGACCCTTGCCGAGCGAGGAAGCAACGCCCCCGGTCACGAAGAGGTGCTTGGTTACGGCCGGTGAGTTACGCGGGATATCCACGGGTGACCAGACTAGCGCGCACGCGACGGGCGGGTGCGCGCCGCCCGCGGCGCGCCGTCAGAAGTTTGACGGTCACTGGATATTCCCGGGTTGTCATGCTCGGTGGCCGCCAGGGCGAGCAATTCGCGGGCATGTGCGGCACCGGTGGTGGACTCCTCCAACCCACTGAGCATCCGCACCAATTCCTTCACGCGTTCGTCGCCTTCGGTTTCCCGAACCGTCGCTGAGGTCACCGATCCGTCGGTGCCCTTGGTGACCACAAGATGACGATCGGCGAAGGCGGCCACCTGGGGCAGATGCGTCACCACGATCACCTGAACCCGACTCGCCAACCGGGCCAAGCGCCGGCCCACCTCGACGGCCACCGCACCACCGATGCCGGCATCAACCTCGTCGAACACCATCGTGGGTACCGGAGATTCCCCGGCCATCGCCACCTCGAAGGCGAGGGCCAGCCGAGAGAGTTCACCGCCGGAGGCGCCCTTGCCGATGGGTCGCGGGCTGGCCCCTGGATGCGGCACCAAGGAGACCGTGATCGTGTCCGCTCCATGGGCCTTCAGCGACGTGACATCGCAGGCAACATCGATCAGCACTCGAGCATCGGGCATCGCCAACGCCTGCAACTCTTGCTCCACCGCCACAACTAGTTCCCTGGCCACACGGGAGCGTTCCGCCGACAACGTAAGGGCGAGCTGCTCCACCTGCGAGGACAGTTCATTGTCGCGCCGTGACAACTGCTCTATGCGTTCAGCTGAGTTGTCGACTGCAGCAACCTGGGCAGCGGAGTCCTCGCGCCACCGCAGAACTTCCTCAAGGGTCACTCCGAAGGACTTACGCAACGCAGACAGACGCCCGCGACGTTCCTCGACCCACGCTTGGCGCTGCGGGTCGGCATCGAGTGAGCGCAGGTAATCACTGAGTTCGGCGTCTATATCCACAACCTCGTTGGTGAGCGCTGCCACCCGCTTGGCCAAAACAGCCAAGCGCTCATCCACATCGCCTACCGATTCCAAACTCGCGCGGGCCTGAGCAAGCCGTGTGAGGGCTGCGTTGGGATCGATGTCGTCCCCCGCGCCGCTCAGCTCGGAGCGAACCGTGAGCGCGGCATCTCGCAACGCTCCCGCGTGCGCGAGCACCGCAGCTTCGGCGTCGAGCAGTTCGTCCTCGCCGATCTCCGGGGCAACGTCGTCGATCTCTGCGATCCCCAACCGCAACAGCGCAGCCGAGCGCGCACGTTCCTCTGCGCTGTTCTTCAATTCCAACAGTTCCCGGCGCAGATCCTGCAATTCGCTCCACGCGAGTTCGTACGCATGGCACTTGTCCGACACGGCCTTGCCGCCAAAGCGGTCCACCACCTCGCGCTGCCACGCCGCTTCGCGCAAACGCGCTTGGTCGGCTTGGCCGTGAACGGCCAGGAGGTGCTTCCACACGTCACTCAAGGCAGACAGCGGAACCGGGCGCCCGGCCACGTGTGCTCTGGATCTGCCCTGCGGGGCAACGGTTCTGCGGATGATCAGCGCATCGTCATCGACCGGAACCGCCAACTCATCAACTGCCTGAGCCACCACGAGCCGATGCGCGTCATCAACGGTCACCACTGCATCGACTTCCGCCCCCGCGCCGGCATCGCGCAACTGCCCCGTCTCGGCCCGAGCGCCCCGCAGCAATTCCAGTCCGGACAAGATCATCGTCTTGCCCGCACCGGTCTCACCAGTGATGACGTTCAAACCCGGCGCGAATTCCAAGCGCGCTTCATCGATGACGCCAATCCCCTGGATGCGCAGCTCCTCGATCACAACAGTCCGTTCACATCAACTCGTTCACACTCACCCGTCACCGCTGCCGACCGCGCCAACCATCGACGGGGAGGTCGAACTTGGCCACGAGTCGATCGGTGAAGGGTGCCGGCGCCAGGCGGGCGAAGCGCACCGGAATCGGATCGGCGCTCACCACGAGTCGATCACCGGGCTGCACATCGATCGTGCGCCGACCATCAGCCCACAAGACGGCACGCGATCCCGGCGCCAGATCCAATGCGATGGTGCTCGAGGGCGACACCACCAGCGGTCGAGCGAAGAGCGCATGCGCACTGAGCGGCACCACCAGCATCGCTGCTACTTCCGGCCACACAACCGGACCGCCCGCGGAGAATGCGTAAGCCGTTGACCCGGTAGGTGTTGCGCACACCACGCCGTCGCAACCCCAGCGCGATAACGGTCGACCATCCACCTCCACGAGCACTTCGATCATGCGCTCACGCGCACCCTTTTCGATACTCACTTCGTTCAGAGCCCACGTGCCGTCGACGACTTCTCCACCACGAAGAACATTCACGCGCAGACGCGTGCGCTCCTCCACGCTCCATCGACGCGCGATAAGTGCCTCGACAACGAACTGCACGTCCTCGGGTTCGGCTTCGGCCAAGAACCCGACGTGTCCAAGATTCACGCCAAGCAACGGTGTGCCGGGTTCGGCAAGTTCAGCGGCCCTCAAGATGGTGCCGTCGCCTCCGAACACCACCACCACGTCACCGCGCGCGTTACCCGCGGCGGAGTCATCTGCGAGCACCTCAACACCCGCACTCGAAAAACCATCGCCAGCGCCGCTGCTCTCCAGGGCCTCGATATCCCCCGCAGTCCCACCCACACGGACTCCAGCGCCCAGCAGTGCGGTGATCGTGGACCGGGCCACCCGCCGGGCGTCGTCGCTGCCGGTGTTGACCACCACGAACACCTGCACCGCGCCCCGCGCGCCAGCCTCCGCCCCATCCGAAGTGGCGCTCATTGCGGTCCTTCCTGCACCGCAGCGACGATGGCACGATCAATCTGCTCAGCAGTGAGTGCACTACGTCCCGCGCGGTCCATCACGCCATCATCCCCGGTCAACTCCCCCGCGTCACTACTGGACTTCGTCATCCACAGGAAATACTCGACATTGCCCTTGGGGCCAGGCAGCGGGCTCGCCACCACACCCCTGGCAGCAAGCCCGAGCCCCACGGCCGCCTCGGCCACAGCGCGCACTGCCTGCATCCGCAGATTCGGATCGGTCACCACGCCGTGCCCCACCTTGTCCTTGCCCACCTCGAACTGCGGCTTGACCATCACCAATAGTTCCGCCCCAGGGGCAGCAACATCGGCCAGGGCCGGCAGCACCACCGTGAGGGATATGAAGGACAGGTCAGCCACAATCAGATCGGGCGCGAACGGCACATCCGAAGGCGTCAGGTAGCGAACATTCGTCCGCTCCATCACCACCACCGATGGGACAGAGCGCACCGGCCACGCCAACTGCCCGTATCCGACATCCACGGCGATTACCTGCGCAGCACCGCGCTCGAGCAGCACCTGCGTGAAGCCGCCCGTGGACGCACCGGCGTCCAGAGCATTGCGTCGGCGAACATCAATACCGAACGCATCCAAGGCTCCCACGAGTTTGTGGGCGCCCCGTGAGACATAGACGGACTCACCACCCGTGTTCACCTCGATCGCGGCAGAGTCCTCCACCTGGGTCGCCGCCTTCGTTGCAACCACCCCAGCCACCGTGACCCGGCCCTGCGCTATCGCCTCTTGCGCCTGCTCACGCGAGGAAGCAAGACGACGACGCACCAACTCGGCGTCCAAACGTCGACGAGTCATGGATCACGCCGCAAGAAAGAACGACTACGCAGGATCGTCGTCGGCAGCCAAACCATCGAGGGTTGCTCGCAATGACTGCTGCACACGCTCGTAGATCTCCGCGTGCTCGCCAAGGTCGGACTGGGCAACTGCATGGAGTTCTTCGAGCGCGGCATCCACTGCCGCGTTGCCGGTTGGTTCCCACACCGGAAGCGTTGCCTGCGGATCGGGTGCCTCGTCGAGCACGAGAATCTCGTCCACTTGCTCGGAACCGTTTGCCTCAACGTCGGCAACCACCGTCGCCTCATCGTTTACCTCGAACGTCACTCCGGGACCACCTTCTTTTTCACCTTGCGCGGCGTCTCGCCAGCTTCACTCGTTGAGGCAGAACTGGACTCACCAGACTTTGCAGTCTTCTCAGTTTTCTCAGTTTTCTCGTTCTTCTCAGTTTTCTCTAGGCGCTCGACCCGGGCGCGCAACGCCGCAAGCTCGTCCTCGCGCACAAAGCCCATGCGTCCAACCGCACGATCGACCTCGGTGCGGATCATCCCCACGAGCATCTCGCGGTTCTGCTTGGAGGTCGCCACTAGATCATCGGCGATGTCTTGGACCGACCCCACCACGTCCGGAGTCTTTCCGGTCAGCTGCATCCCCTGGTTCACCAAGGACACAGCGGCATCGCGCGCCTTGCTCGCGGTCACCTCGGTGACACCGCTCGCGAGTTGTAGATACCCGCGCAGACCTTCCAGCATTGCGATCACGCCCCTCCATGCGACCTGTATCTAGAACCCTAACGCCGAGCCCAGGTATCGATCGCCTGACGCACCTCATCTCGGACGTTCCCAGGGACGTCGGAGTGGCTCCACGCTCGGCCCAACCCTCGGCGGACCTCCGGCAGTGGTCCACTTCCCGGTGCATCGGTGTCCACACGCACCAGATCGGCCGAACCATCCAACGCCCGAAGATCCTCGGCGATGTACGTGGGGCGCTCGAGCGGATCGGCATCGATCAAGTGCATCAACTCATCTGCTCCCGCCACACCGGTCAAAACAAGCAACGAATCCATACCGGCACTGTTGGCACCGCGAACATCGGTATCAAGGCGATCACCGAGGACAAGCGGCCGGGTCGCACCCATCCGATCGGCAGCAAGGTGGAACAACAGTGGCTCAGGTTTGCCCGTGACGACGTCGGGCGCTTGGCCAATTGCGTGCTGTACGGCAGCAACGAGAGCACCGTTGCCTAGGGCGAACCCCTGTTCCGTTGGGAGACTTGCGTCCACATTGGTAACCACCCACATCGCCCCAGCGGCGATGGCATAACCAGCTTCGGACAATTCCCGCCATCCGACCTCCATGCCGAGACCTTGAACTACCGCCTGTGGTTGGGCTGCGCGATCTCGTACAGGAGTGAAACCGGCTTCAGAGACCGCCTCGTCAATTCCTGAGCCACCCACGATCAGAATCGGTGCACCCTCAGGCAGACCACGTTCGCGTAGATAGGCGACCGCACCTTGTGGGGAGGTGACCACGTTCACCGGATCCAAGGGCAGACCGAGCCGCTCGATCCTTTCGGCGATCGACGACGGCGGCAGAGCCGCATTGTTCGTCAGGACGCACCACGGAACAGACACCGAACCCAGGACTTCGATCGCATGCGGAACCGCGATCGCTCCTCGATAGATGACGCCATCGGCATCCACGATCAAGGAGTCGTATTGCTCAATGAGTCGCGTCACCTAGAAGTCCGCATCAATGGGGCCTTCGGGAGCAAGGCCTGCTTCCGCGCGCGCCCGAAGCGTGGCCTTCACCTGCGTGAGCGCTTGCGCGTACTCCGGCTTATCCGGTCGCATCACGAACGCCATCGACAGGTGATCGCGCGCGGTGGGAAACATCTGACAACGCCACAGCGCCATCCCCAACGCATAGTGGGCATAGTCCTCATCAGGTGCGCGCTCGACTAGTTCGGTCAGCACCTCGATCGCTTCGTCGTAGCGGCGTGCATCGAATAGCGCCCGACCCAAAGCCTCAAGCACCGAGGGGCTCGGCTCCGTTCGCCGCACGCGCTCCAACAGCACGATCGCTGCATCTGCGTTGCCCGTCGACAGCATCTCCTGCGCCCGCTGAAACCACTCGTACGGACCACCGCTGGGAGCACCCTCCTCCTCGCCACCAGAGAAGTTCACAAGGTTGATCGGCTCCACCGGCTCATCGTCGCACGCGCAGCGAACCGGGCAGAAACGCACCGGACAGACACGAGTCGAGCAGACTCACGCCTTGCGTATAGCGCGCACGACCACTTCCATAGTGCTGCCTACCCCTCCCCCTGGACCTCCGCGCCAAAAGCGCCGGCGCAACGTGCCGTCGATCGACACCACCGTTCCCGGTTCTAGCCGCTCAACGAAAGCCCGGGCCCGCGCACGAGTAGTGGTGCAGCTGATCGCATCCACGGTTGCCGCGTTCTGTCCGCCGGTCCGCTCCCGCGCCGGCCGATCCACGATCACGGTGAATGACGTGATCACATCCCCGCTGGGGAGTTCCTTTGACCTCACTTTGGCGCCCAACCGACCTACGAGGGCTACTTGCGACGACGTAGACATGCGTTCCTCCTTAGAACGAGTACTCAGACCGAGTGCTCGCTCCAGGAAAACTCGACTAACACACGACTATCTAGCCTCAATTCGAACCGGTGGATGGAATGTCACGCCACAATGCAACTGTGGATAACCAAGAACCCCAGCCGATCATCGACGATCTTGGTGACGACGTGTTCGCGATCGACACCCAGATGGCCGGCCACGCCGGCATCACCTCGAGCTACCTGATCCGCGGCTCGCGACCGTGTCTGATCGAGACGGGCACCGCGCTGTCTTCCCCTGTCGTCATCGCTGCGCTCGCCGAGTTGGGGATCGACAAAGACGACCTTGCAACGGTCGTGGTCACGCATATCCATCTCGACCACGCCGGCGGCGTGGGCGATATCGCTGCCGCGTACCCCAACGCCCAGGTGGTAGTCCACGAAAAGGGCGCGCGCCACCTTGCCGACCCCACGAAACTCGTGGCCAGCGCGCAGCGCGTTTTCGGCCCAGACATGGATCGGATGTTCGGTCCGCTCATCGCGACTCCTGTCGAAAGGCTGACCACCCTCGGTGAAAAAGGATTCGTTGATCTGGGCGATGGACGACGCCTGGACACCTTCCACAACCCCGGTCACGCCTCCCACCACGTGGCGCTCGTGGATTCGCAGACCGGTGATCTATATACCGGCGACGCTGCCGGAGTGTTCGTGCCCGACACCGCCGAGGTTCGCCCAGCAACTCCCCCACCGGATTTCGATCTCGACCTAGCCCTGGACTCGCTCCAGCGGATGCGTGATGCAGCACCCACGCGGCTACTGTTCAGCCACTTCGGACCTGTCACTGACGTGGAGGTGGTCTTCGACCAGTCCGAGGAGGAACTGCGTTACTGGGTGGAGCAGGTCTCCCAGGCCTATTACGCCCGCATGGATCTCGAGCACGCCATCGCGATGGTGAAAGAGAAAGATAGAGAACGGCACCCTAGTTTCTATGCCGACGACGAACGTGCACTAAAGTTCGAAGAACTCTCCAGCACCGGCGCCCAGGTCTCGGGTATCTGGCGCTGGCTGGAGAAGTCGGCGCAGGAAGCGAAGGACTAGCCCAGACGTTCGCCGGCGTCCGTCACGCCATCGATGTCGGATTCGGCAGCCTTGGTGAACCATTCGCGCGCCTCATCCGGGCGACCCAGTGCCTCAAGGGCCGCTGCGTACGCGTACTGCAGCCGCGCGCGTTCGCTGCCCGCCGGCAGGCCTGTAAGCTCGGGAATATCCAGCAATACCAACGCTGCTTCGTGTTGCCCCATGTCCGAGCGGGCGCCGGCCGCGACGATCTGCGACTCCACCTTCAATGCAGGATCACCGTCACGAATATCGCGCAACAACTCCAAGGCGCGTTCCGGGCGCCCGAGCCCGCGCTCGCAATCAGCCATCATCGGCACGAACGAGTCATCTCCGGTCATGCGCCGAACTGCACGCAGTTCGGCCAAAGCATCGGCGTAATCACCGCACCGATAGGCGGTGATCCCGGCTGCCTCGCGCACTGCTGCCACTCGACCAGCCAACTTCTTGGCTGCCTTCGCGTGTTCGCGTGCGGCTTCGTCCTCGTCTTCCAGCAACAGCAACTCCGCTGCAGCCAGGTGCCCGGCGACCTTCTCCCCCAAGTCCTCGGGCAACGTGCGCAGTTCATTCAAAACAGCTGGGTCAAGTTCAGTAATGTCGACTTCTTCGGGGATAACCGGGCCCACCGGACGCGGGGCGCGTTGCGGACGATCATCGGAGGTGCGTCGCGGACCGGGACGGCCACCTCGAGGGGCGCCACCTTGACCGCGCGGCTTATCGGTTCGCTGTCCACCTGGCTTACCGCCTGATTGACCCCCGGGCTTGCC
>JAQCBM010000038.1 GCA_027729865.1 Actinomycetota bacterium | reverse complement strand
CCCGAAGTCTCGCCAGGCGAATGCGCGAACTAGGACAGGTCGAACCCGAAGGTTTCGAGCTCGATGACATCCCGCGGGCAGATGTCGCCCTGTATTTCCCCGACGGTCCGCCCAAGCTCTACCAGTTAACCCAGTGGCTTCCGGTGTTCGAATCGAATACCGACGTCACCACACTCGTGATCGTTCGTCAGGTTGAGGCGTACGACGCTCTGGTTGGCCGAACACCACTCCGCGTTGTCTTGGTTCCTCGATACGAGGACCTGATGGCGCTGCTTGATCGTGCTGATTTCCATGCTGTTGTGTACGTGAATAACGGCTGGACCAACTTTCAAGCCTTGTCGTTTCAGCGCGCGGTGCACATCCATGTGAACCACGGCGAGAGCGACAAGATCTGCATGGTGAGCAATCAGGCCAAGGCCTACGACAAAGTCTTCGTGGCCGGGGAGGCAGCCGTGCGTCGCCACAGAGCAGCGCTGGCCTGGTTCGACGAGTCACATCTGGTCCGCGTTGGACGTCCGCAACTGGACCTTGAGATACCACCCGCCCTTCCAGCCAGCCAGCGCATCACCATCACGTACGCCCCCACCTGGGAAGGTGAGGACGAGGCGAACAACTACTCCTCCGTGGATCTCTACGGTGTTGCCATCATCCAGGCCGTACTAGCCCAACCGAACGTCCGCGTGGTCTACAAACCTCATCCCCGAGTAATCGATTCCGATGATGCAGGCATCCGGAATGGACATCAAGCGATAGTGAAGGCGATTAACGCGGCATCGGCCGCTGATCCGACCGCGGGTCACACGGTTCTGCTCGATGCCGACGTGCTCGGAGTCATCCGCAGCACCAATCTGCTCATAGCCGATGTCTCGTCCGTAACGCTGGATCACCTGTATTTGCGCCCTGACGCGCCCATCGTCCTCACCGATCGTCGCACCAACCGCGAGGCGTTGATCGCCGAGTCACCTGTCGCCGCCGCCGCACACATCGTCGATGATTCCACTATCGATTCATTGACCACGGACCTATCGCGCATCGTCACCACGGATGAACAAGAGGAAGCTCGCATGCGTGTGCGGAACCTGTACTTCGACAGCCTCGAGCCAGGCGACAGCACCACGCGCTTTTGGCAGGAGCTGCGGCGAGCCATTCACGAGCACGACCACGCGCTGGGTTCGCTCAGCAGAGTGCGGACGATTGCGAGAGATTCGGTATGACGATTCAGGCAGTGATCCTCGCAGCCGGTATGGGCACCCGCCTCGGACGCCCATTCCCCAAACCCCTGACCCCGCTCAGCGACGGCCGCACGATCATGCAGCAACAGATGGAGAACCTCATCCAGTCGTTCGGTGATGACCTACGCATTTCCACCGTGGTTGGCTTCAAGCTCGACTTGATCTTGGAGGCCTTTCCGGATGTCAATTACATCTACAACGAGGCCTACGACCAAACCAACACCAACCGCAGCCTTTTGAAAGCCCTCCGGCTCTCATCAGCGGGCGGCGTCTTGTGGATGAACGGTGATGTTGTCTTCGATCCGGCAGTGCTGAGCGCGGTGCGTTCCCACATCGACGCAGAGCAAAGCTTCATCTGCGTCAATACGGCGGTCGTGGGGGAAGAGGAAGTGAAGTACACCGTCAACTCCGAGGGTCTCGTTGCGCAACTGTCCAAGCAGGTCGCCGATGCGCGCGGTGAAGCCGTTGGGATCAACTACGTCAGCGCCCAGGACAAAACAACGCTGATCACCCGACTCGCCGAATGTGTGGAGTCGGACTACTTCGAGCGCGGCATCGAGTTGGCCATTGAGAAGGACGGAATGCGCGTCCTACCGGTCGATATCGGAGAGATGTTCGCGGTCGAGGTCGACTTCGAAGAGGATCTCGATCGCGCGAACAAGCACCTCTAGAGCACCACTCGCGCAAGTAGCGCTTCCCACTCCTGGAGAACGTGATCGAGCCGGTACCGATCCATTTCGCTTCGTCCTCGCTGACCGGCCTCTCGTCGCCACGCCTCATCACCCATCGCGACCGTGAGTGCCTGGGCCAGTGCGCGTGAATCACCCCGCGTGACCAGTGCCCCCCAGTCCCCCACCAATTGCCGCACTCCACTGGAACAGTCAGTTGCGAGAACTGGGACGGCGCAGGCTTGCGCCTCGGCCAGGACAAGGGGCAAACCTTCGGTTCGGGACGGGAGCACCAGTAGATCGGCGTGCAGCAACACCTCTTGCGGGGATGTGACTGCCGACCGCCAGTCGATTCGATCCGCGCCTGCGAGTTCGCTCGCCTGCCTTCGCAGCACATCGGCCTGCGGTCCATCACCAACGATCTGCAACGTCCACTTCGGATTTTCATCCGCGACCAAGCTCCAGGCGTCGATCAGCAGATCTACGCCCTTCTCGTCGGATAATCGCCCGAGATAAAGCAGCGTCCTTTCCTCGCGAGCTACCCGTTCATCGATCGATTGCGGCCAGAAGGCGAGCGGATTTGGCATGACTCGCACGTTGTTCAACCCTGCGCTGCAGAAGGCCGCCGCGTCCTCTTCCGTCAACGCGGTGAAGACCGATACATTCGAGTACGAACGCACCACGCGAGCCAAATCACGCCCAGACGCTGCTGCGGCGAAGGCACCGTGATACTGCCCGATGACCGACCATCGCGCCCGAACCTCCGGACTCACGGTTGCCAGGGCATCGGCCAGGATTTCCATCCCCCACACCTGCGCGGTGATGAAAACCGCCGGTTCCTCGCCGCCTTCTTTGAGAATCTCCACCATTCCGGCAACCGCTTCGGCGCGAAGCCCCGCGCGGGTTCGCTCATTTTGCGTGGTCTTCTTCGGCCACACCTGCGACATCAACACGCGCCGTGGGTACGTTTCGTGCCACTCGTGTGCTGGGTCGAATGGAGTGATCCCCACTACCTGAACATCGTGCCCACGCCTGGCAAAGCCGTCAGCGAGCGTGTGCGCAACTCGTTGCGCACCACCGAGTTCGTCGATGTTGTTTGCACACAGCACGATGCGTGTCATGACGAACCCCCGGACACTCCCAGGACCGAGCGCACTTCCTGCGTGAGGTGATCGATCGACTGGATCACCGGGTATCCAGACGGCAGCACCGGAAGCAGGTACCGTGCCGCACCTTCATCGGGTCGAAAGACGATCGAATAGCCCACGGCGTCAATAAGAGCCGGATCGTCGGTGATGACCACCGCGGAGCGCTCGATCACCCACCCGAGTTGTTCATTGCGTGCATCCCGGACCGCACCCCATAGTCGAGTCGGGATTGATTCGGCCACATCACCAACAACCAACAGGTAGCAGCAGTCAGCCATCTGCTCGGCCCAAGCCGATAGATCCAACGGCCACGTTGAGCGCGTCCCCACTGCCGAAGCGGCGGGTGCGTACGCCACGATCGGGCGGTCGACGGGTAGATCGAAGGTACCCGGCAGCAGAGCCTGTCGAGCCCGCGCGCGTTGCGGCGTCGAACTGCCCGGTAGCCGGCGCTGCGCCGCTCGACCCAACCGACGCCCCCACGCAGCGGGTCCGCGTGACAGGCCTCCCGGTCGCCACGTGACGCTCGATCGCTCCCCAGGCACGAACATCGCACCCGACGGTCGATCGGCGAAAGCGATCGGTGGCAACGGCACGAACACCCGCGTAACGTCGACATCGATCGACCGCACCGCGGTCGTGTTCACTGCACCGCGCCGCACCAAGCGAACACTGACGGCCCCCTTATCCGGCTTCATCAAGGGCCGATCGATGTGCACTGTGGGCGCTCCCGATCCACGCCATGTAACTCGGTTGTCTGAATCAACGGATTCACGCGTCAACGGCAACGATGCGATAACTGCTCCAGCCTTGTCTGCCCAGACGAGATCGGCCGAGGTAGAACTATCGAGATCGTCGGCGAAGTCGCGGGTGCGAATCGCCACATTCACTCGGTTTCTAAGGACCTCAAGTTCCACGAGTTCGTGGAAGTAACGCCGTGTCGAAAACGGCGTGTCCAGCAAATGCAATCTGGTCACGTCCAACCAGTAGTCCGATCCGCGACCAAGGGCTGAGCGATCATCTGTTGGCATCCAGAAATCCCGACCATCGACTCGGGTGATGCGGGCGTCCACCACCGACGCCCAGCGCTCCCAACGCATTGCGCGACGCAACAGATCCATGTCCTGCACCAAGAGGCCGAACATGGCCACCCGAAGAGCGGGGCGAATGTGATTGAAGGCTTCAAGATCCACTGTCATGACGTAGCCACGAAACGCATCGGCGGCTTCGCGGGCACGGTCTTGGTCGGGGTTCTCAGCGATCGCCCACAGATAGAGGTATCCCTCATGACGCAAGAACTTGATTGCCTTCGCCAACTGCAGTTCCGGCCCAGCGGAAACCAGCACCTGATCCATCTGCTTGTTGATCTCGATGCGGTCCAGCACGTTGCGACGCTGCATGCGCCCTTGGGTGATAGAAAGTTCCTCAGCGGTCCGGTCGACGTTCCAGATGTACACCGTGGACTGCAGGATGCCGATCCGACGAGCAGCCAGATAACACTGCAAGGTGAATACCTGATCTTCGAACAACAATCCCGGCGGAAACTCGATGCCGTTCCCGATGAGCATCGATCGCCGGTAGATCTTGTTTACGCTGATGGTGTCGTAGAGCAAGTCCGGCTCCGCCTGGAGCGAGTCAACCACGCGATCGCGGTCGTGCAGTTCCGGCCGCCAGGGCTTGTCGATGCCCTTGCGGACATCGTGACGTACTGCCATCCCGCAGACCACATCAGCATCCCAGTCCTGTGCAGCAGTCAAGAGATTGGCGCACGCATGATGTTCGTACTCATCGTCGGAATCACAGAACATGACCCACGGTGCGCGCGCGGCGCGCAGCCCGTCGTTGCGTGGAGCACTGCAGCCTCCGGAATTCTCCGTGCGCCGAATCAAGCGGACCCGAGCATCGTTCCCTGCGACACTCGAAACGATCTCCGACGTCGCATCCGTCGATGCGTCATCGACGACGATGATCTCGATCGATCGCAGCGTCTGCTGACGCAGGGAGTCCAGCGCTTTGACGATGCGCGGTGCATCGTTGTAGCCGATGAGCACCACACTGACCAACGGTTCGGTCAAACGATCGCTCATCGACGCACCTGCTGCCGCGTTTGCTGCGCGCGGTTGATCAACACAGCAGCGCGCGCATCGAAGGAGTGCTCCTGGGCTACCCGCCTTGCCTGAGCCAATCGCTCGACGCGATCCGGAAATACCTCATCCACGGGGCGTTCAAGCAGACGCACCAGATCATCCTCGTCGGTGAACATCACTACGGATGAGCCGAAGACTTCTTCCAGGCCAACTGCCCGGTCGGAGAGCACCCGAGCACCACTGGCAACGGCATCGAAAAGTCGGTTGGACAAAAAGCCGGCCTGCGCCATATCTCGGTGATGGTCGTTGAGCACGATCCCAGCACCCGCATACGCCGCCGGTAGGGAGTCGTTGGATACGAATTCGCCGGCGATGCGATCCTCCGACAAAAATTCCTCCCACCCAACGCCGTACACGACCAGCTCATCTGCTCGACTCGATCGAAGCGCCCCACGAACCGCGGGTCTGAATTCACCGCGTGTGGAACCCACGAACAGCACTGGTGCACCCGAATCGGGCGGCGCCGCACCGGGATGGAAACGTCCATGCGCCGTTGCCTGCAGCAACGGCATCACATCAACGTCACCTGGGCCCAGCCACGAAGTGCTGGCGGCAAACACGGCGTCATAACCGCGCATCTCGTGCTCGGTCACCAACTCCGGATGCGAGAGCACCCACAGCATCCACACCGAGGAACGATCCGCCGGAGGTTCCACCGCGCGCAGCCCCCGCAGGACCAGGACAACGTCGTCGTCCGCTCGTTTCTCGCTGTTCGCCCCCGCGCGCGAGACAACCTTCACCTGCTGCCCGGCGCGTTGGAGGGCGTCTGCGAGATCCCGGGCGAACCAGGTATCGCCCCACTGCTCGCCCGCTTCCCCCTTCGGTGCCGAGGTCACGATCGTCCAACGCAGCGTGCGTGCACGACTGCCTCGAATGCGATCGATAAGACTCATTTGTGTCCCGCACCGCCGCGAAGAAAGCCCAGTCCCCAGGCACCGTGCATCGTGGCGAATACTGCCGGCAATCGCATCGCAACACGTGTATCTCCCGTGCGGATGCCTGTCACTATCGACGCAATCGCATTTCCGCCGGCGTACACGGCGGCCGGAACCAATCCAAGGCCCACCAAGTTCGGGCGACCACTGAGCGCACCCGTCACACCCATCACCAACCCAGCACCCACCGCAGCAACAGTCACCGGCGCCGCAAGGTAACGCAGCGACAACGTGGACGGGTGCCGGCGCGCAACTTCCCGCCGCCAACGTCCGTAATCGTGATATTGGCGGGAAAGCGCGCGAAAGGAATGCCTGGGTCGATACGTCACGTGCAGATCCGGTGTGAAGTAGACAACGCCTCCACTCTCACGGATACGCAGGTTCAATTCCCAATCCTGGGCTCGCTCCATGGATTCGTCGTAACCACCCACCCGTTCAAGGGCCGAGCGACGAAAGCAACCGAGATAAACGGTCAGCGCAGGGCCTTCCTCACCGCCCACGTGGAAGGAAGCATCGCCCACCCCGAAGCGCGATGTCATCGCCGCGGCAACAGCACGTTCGAAATCACCGGTCCCTTCGGCGGCCATCACACCACCCACGTTGTCCGCACCGGTTCGCGTCAGAACCTCCACCGCGCATGTCACATAGTCGGCAGGGATCATTGCGTGGCCATCCACGCGCACCACGATCTCTCCCGACGACGCGTTGATCGCCGCGTTCAACCCCGCCGGCGTAGCCCCGCTGGGATTGGACACCACGCACACCTGCGCGAACTCTTCCGCCAGAGCGCGCGCAACGTCCTCGGTTGCGTCCTTGCTCGGCCCCACTGCGAGCGTCACATCGAATGGTCCGTCGTAGTCCTGTGCAAGTACTCGTTGCACGGAGCTGCGCAGGTGTTTTTCCTCGTTTACCACCGGCATCACCACGCTCACAGTGGGCAATTGCGCCGATGAACTACTCACGACAAGTACCCCATAACTCCCTCGGTTCCCAGCGCCGGCGAGGAAAGCAGCCCCGGGAACTGCGCAACCGTCTTGGTGAGAAAGTGTTCTTCATTCACCTGTGAGGTATTGGCTGAACCATCGGCAGCGCTGCGCACATACACATAGCCCAGGCCGTGGGTTCGATAGACCAGCCCGCCGGATTCCAGAACACGATCGAGCAGCGCCCGGTCCACCGAGCGCGGCACCGGACGCCAGCCACCCACCTGGGCGAGGTCGCCTGCTGAGATCAACATGGTGCCCCCGGCAACGAATCGTGCGAATCGTTCCGCGGGGTACGTCGGCCTGAAGACGGTGGTGTCAGACGCGGCCAAGTACACCCAGTCCAGCGCCTTGCCCACGATCTGCGCACCGGAATACATCCGGGCCAGCACTAGATCCCACACGTGCGTTGATGAGTAGTAGTCGTCGTCGTCCATCTTGGTGAGAAGTTCACCGTCGGCACGAGCGCTCGCTGCCGCGAGCGCATGTCCAAGGTTGCGCTCGGATGGCACGCCGATCAGCGCCCACTCCCCGTCCCAGCCGTCGAGGGCTGCCCGCACCCGCGGCGCATGCTGAGCAACCACTTCTTCATCACCGTGCAGCACGATCACCGCTTGCAGGTATGGATAGTCCTGGCGACGCACCATTGCCAGCGCGTGCTCCAGGCGCTCGGGGCGATGCGTGGATAACAGGATGCTCACACTGGGCCACGGCGCCACCGCCGGCCAGGGTGAGTACTCGCGCAAGGCATCCCGGCGTCCATCCACGGACAACGTCTGCCACGCCAGGTAATCGTCGGCAGGGGGTGATTCGCCTTCAGATTCCACGAGCACCACACCGAGCGCCGACAATTGCGCGCGTAACCAGGTGGGCAGTGACGACGCTTCGGTAACAGCAGACACCGAACGCAGCGGCTTCACATCGGTCATGTCCACACCGAGTCGATACGACGCGATGATGTCGACCGCGGGAACAATCTCGCCCACAAAGTCCGATGCGCGTCCGTGCGGGCGATGGATGCTCGGATCGACCAAGACGCTGCGCTCACCCCACGTCTGCTCGGACACCACCACAACTAGCTCGGCGATATCCCGTACGTCCGCGGTTTTCTCCGGAACCAACAGCACATCTGCGCGCCGCACATGCGCGTCTTCGTCGCCCGCCACCCGAACGTCGCGTACCTGCTCGGCCAACATTCCATTGGCAGGAACACCTGCGGACCAGGTGGGAGACGGAAAACCGGTCGCGGTCGGTTGCAGCGTCCGCAGCACGGCGGACAGCACCTCGGCCGCGTCGAGTGGGTCACGCAGTTCGATCTCCACCTCCACTCCGTCGGCGCGCGGACGAACGGACAGCTCATCGACCCCAGCGATTCCAGGCGTGCCGGTCCACCCCAGATGCGGTCGGCGCCAGCGGTCTATGCGCACCTGCGCTCCACTGATGGTCCCCGTGCCCACGGACGAGGTGATCAAGCGGCGCAAGGAGCCGAGGTGGTCCGCCCTAACCTCCCAGCGATCGCCCCGCTCCCGTACCCGAACACCGGGCACCGGTTGGCTCGCGGGCTTTGCCATACGGCAAGCGTAGGGGCGCGCTCGCTACGCTCAACGCATGGCAGAGCCCGTTCCAGGCACCAAACCCGTGTTATCGGTCATCGGAACCGGATACCTCGGCGCCACCCACGCGGCGTGCATGGCCGAGCTCGGTTTCACGGTGATCGGCGTCGATATCGACCCAGCCAAAGTGGAGTTGCTCAACTCCGGCACGGTTCCCTTCTTCGAGCCCGAGCTTGATGAGCTTCTGCAGCGCAACCTGCAGGCCGGTCGCGTGCGCTTCACCACCTCTTTCGAAGAAGCTGCACAAGCAGCCGACGTCCACTTCATCTGCGTGGGTACGCCGCAGCAGCCGGGTGCGTACGCCGCGGATATGTCTCAGGTCTTCGGTGCCGTCGATGCCCTTGCCCCACACATTTCCGCAACCGACATTGTGGTCGGGAAGTCCACCGTTCCGGTGGGAACTGCCGACGAGATCGTGAACCGCTTGAAGAACACCGCGGCCAGCGGCGTGGAGGTCGCCTGGAACCCGGAGTTCTTGCGCGAGGGCTTCGCGGTGCAAGACACCCTTAAGCCCGACCGACTCGTGGTGGGTGTCACCTCCGAACGCGCCGAGCAGGTGATGCGTGAGGTCTACGCACCGCTCATCGCCGACGGCGTTCCCTTCCTGATCACCGACTACCCCACCGCCGAACTTGTGAAGGTCGCCGCGAACTCCTTCCTCGCTACCAAGATCTCCTTCATCAACGCAATGGCCGAGGTGTGTGAAGCCGCCGGCGCAGACGTCACGAAACTCGCGCAGGCCATCGGCTACGACCCCCGCATAGGCAACCGCTTCCTCGCCGCCGGCCTGGGCTTCGGCGGCGGCTGCCTGCCTAAGGACATCCGCGCGTTTATGGCCCGCGCCGGTGAACTCGGGGCCGAGGAAGCGCTGACCTTCCTGCGCGAAGTTGACCAGATCAACCTACGCCGCCGCGCTCACACCGTGGACCTCGCACGCAAGACACTCGGTGGCGACTTTCGCGGCAAGGTCGTCACGATGCTTGGTGCCACGTTCAAACCCGACAGCGACGACGTCCGCGATTCACCGGCCCTCGATGTTGCCGTAGCGATCTCCAACGCCGGCGCGACTGTCCGCGTTCACGATCCGAAGGGCATCTCGAACGCCAAGCGCGTCTACCCCAACATGGACTACCGCGAGGAATTGCTCGATGCCGTCACCGGTGCCGACCTGCTACTGCTGGGCACCGAATGGCGCGAGTACCGCGAACTCGATCCGCATTCACTCACATCGAAGGTCGCCGGTGCAGCGATCATCGATGCGCGCAACGCACTGGACCCGCAAGCCTGGCGTTCGGCCGGCTGGGTCTACCGCGCACTCGGCCGCCCCACGGCCTAACCCACAAGACGTGACCACCACACTCGCCACCGACGATCAGATTCGAAATCTGCTCGAGGACTCACGACTGTGGTTCATCGTGGGCCTGGGCGATAACCCGGATCGACCGGCCTACCGAGTTGCCCGTTTCCTGCAGTCGATCGGCAAGCAGATTGTGCCGATCTACCCACGCGCCCAGGAGGTCCACGGCGCACCCGGCTTCACCTCCGTCGAAGAAGCAACCACAGTCCACGGCGCACCCGACGTGGTGGATGTGTTCGTGCGCTTCGACCGCGCCGGGGAATTCGCCGACCAGGCAATCGAGTCTGGCGCCAAGGCTGTCTGGTTCCAACTCGAGGTAATCGACTACGACGCAGCAACAAGGGTCACCGATGCTGGCCTACTCATGGTGATGGATCGCTGCCCGGCGATCGAGTACCCGCGGCTTGTTGTGCAGAAGCCTTAACGATCGCGTCGGATCGAATCACCTTTCGCGCGGGCTGTTGCATTCAGCTCCACCTGGAATTGCTCCATCTGATCGAACAGGGAAGCATCGGCGATACCAAGCATGCGTACCGCGAGCAGTCCGGCGTTGCGGGCACCCCCGATGGCAACCGTCGCCACCGGAACCCCGGCGGGCATCTGTGCGATGGACAACAAGGAATCCATGCCATCCAACGACGTCGCATTGACGGGTACACCGATCACCGGCAGTGCAGTCACGGATGCGAGCATCCCTGGAAGGTGAGCCGCACCTCCGGCGCCAGCTATCACCACTCGCAGTCCCGAAGAACGCGCGTCCTTGGCGTACTCGATCATCTCCACCGGCATTCGATGCGCAGAGAGCACATCCACCCGGTGCGGCACCGAGAACTCATCCAAAACTTGCGACGCAGCCTGCATCGTGGACCAGTCCGAGTCCGATCCCATACAGATACCGACCAGGGCCGCCCAATCCGAACTACTCATC
>JAQCBM010000037.1 GCA_027729865.1 Actinomycetota bacterium | reverse complement strand
GCTACATCTGGGCAGCTCTCTTTGAAGCACTTGCTGAGAAGCGCGGTGTGGATCCCGGGGAATTCGGCATGTTTCTCCAGAACGATGTCTTGAAGGAGTACTTCGCGCGGGGTACGCAGATTTTCCCGGCTCCCGCGGGGTTGAAGTTGTCAGTAGATGTCATCGAACACATCTCCCGAAATATTCCTCGGTGGGTCTCCCTGGCAATGTCGGGCTATCACATTCGTGAGTCGGGTTCGGATGCCGTACAAGAGATTGCTTTCACATTCTCCAACGCGCGTGCCTATCTGGATGCAACTATCGCGCGTGGCTTGTCCGTCGACGATGTGGCTCCGACGCTGTTCACCTTCTTGTCGAGCAACATGGATTTCCTTCCCGAAATAGCGAAGTTCCGCGCCGCGCGCCGCGTGTGGGCGACTTTGATGCGTGATACCTACGGAGCACAGGATCCGCGCTCGGAACAACTGCGCATCTTTGTCTTTACCGCTGGTTCATCCTTGACCGCACAGCAACCTTTGAACAACGTTGTACGGACGTCCGTGGAGGCACTTGCTGCGGCATTAGGCGGCGTTCAGACGATGCACGTCTGCGCATACGACGAAGCCCTTGGAGTGCCAACCGAAACTGCGGCGACTGTGGCTTTGCGTACTCAGCAGATCATCGCATTCGAAACCGGAGTCACGGAGATGGTGGATCCCCTTGGTGGCTCGGTGGTCTTGGAGTCCATGACAGACGATCTTGAACGTCGAATCTGGGACGAGATGCAACGGATCACAGACAAGGGCGGTGCTCTTGCTTGTATTGAGTCCGGCTACTTCGCCGAAGCCTTGTCGGACAGCGCGTATCAACACGCGCGAGCGGTTGATACGGGTGCCAAGAAGGTGGTGGGGGTAAACACCTTCGTTACCGACCCGGTCGCATTCGATGTGTTCACGGTTGATCCGGCCAGCGAGCGTGAGCAGATTGAGTCACTTCGACAACTGCGTGGCTCTCGGGACGGTGCTGCTGTGCAAGCCGGATTGGACGCGGTCCGGGCGGCGGCGGAATCCGGTGAGAACGTTGTTCCTGCGTGTGTGCAGGCGGTCAAGGCGTACGCCACGGTTGGGGAAATCGCCGATGTGCTCCGTGGGGTTTACGGCACCTGGAAACCGTCCGGTGCGTTCTAGGAAGTCGCCGCAACAACCGCTTCGGCCACGGCTGGAGCGACGTTCGCGTCGAACACGCTTGGGATGATGTAGATGCTCGATAGGGCATCGTCGGTGACAACGGACGCAATCGCCTGAGCCGCTGCGATCATTGCTGCGTCTGTGATCTTGTGAGCGCCTGAATCGAGGAGGCCGCGGAAGATTCCTGGGAAGGCCAGCACGTTGTTGATCTGATTGGGGTAGTCGCTTCGTCCGGTAGCAACGACCTTCGCGTACTTCGCTGCTTGGACTGGATCGATCTCAGGGTCTGGATTTGCGAGAGCGAAGACGATGGAATCGTTGGCCATCTTGGACACGTCAGCCGCCGTGATCACGTTCGGCTGGCTCAATCCGATGAAAACATCGGCATCCTCGAGCGCCTCGGAGACCGTGCCCGTGTGGTGACGTGGGTTGGTGATTTCGGCGAGAGCTGCCCGATCCTCATCCATCCGATCTCGGCCAACGTACAACGGACCCTTGGAGTCGAAGATGACGATGTCCTTGAGCCCGGAAAGTAGGAGAAGTCGAGCGACCGCCACACCTGCGGCACCGGCTCCCATCATGACGACGCGAATGTCACCCATCTGCTTTTTGACCAGACGAAGAGCATTGAGCAACGCAGCAAGCACCACAACCGCGGTTCCGTGCTGATCGTCGTGGAACACGGGGATATCGAGTTTTTCCCGGAGTCGCCGCTCGATTTCGAAGCAGCGGGGGGCCGAAATGTCTTCAAGGTTGATGCCACCGAAGCCGGGTGCGATCAGTTCGACGGCGCGGACGATTTCGTCCGTGTCTTTTGTGTCCAAGCAGATGGGCCACGCATCAACGCCAGCGAAGCGCTTGAAGAGTGCGGCCTTACCCTCCATGACAGGCATTGCCGCCTTGGGTCCGATGTCTCCTAGGCCGAGGACCGCGGTTCCATCCGTCACAACTGCGACCGAGTTTCGCTTGATCGTCAGATTCCTTGCGTCTGCCGGATTCTCGTAAATCGCCATGCAGACGCGAGCAACGCCGGGAGTGTACGCACGTGCGAGATCGGTTCTATTCCTGAGTGGAACCTTTAGATCGACAGCGATCTTGCCACCAAGGTGTACGAGGAAGGTCGAATCGCTTACCTTCTCCACTGAACACCCATCGAGTTTTCCGAGTGCGGCTTTGACGAGTTCGACATGTCCAGAATCTCGTGTTGTGCAGGACAGATCGAGCACGACCGAATGTGTTCCCGGGTCTACAACGTCAAGGCCAGTTATTACTGCGCCAGCGCTCGCGACAGTGGAGATGATCGCTCCCGACGCGTGTAACTCTGGCGTTGCGATGAGTCGGAAGACGTTTGAATAACCCGGGCTAGCTGTCATGGCACCATCCTACTGCGCACTTTTGGCGACCGTCAGGAACAGACGATGTCGGGTTCGGCGCACTACTGCGCGACGTTCTCGACGTGCTCTTGGGCTGACGGGTAGAGAGAATCGTGCAGAGAGTAGAACAAGTCTGTCGCTTCGTCACCAGCCCATCTGCGCGGCAGGAACTCCCGTGGAAGACCTGGATCTATGTAGGGCAACGGTCTCCAGGACGTCAGAACCTTGGTGTAGTCAGCGAAGGCCGAGACTGGATCACGTTTTTTGCGCTCTAAGTGAGACGAACCGATGTCTTGATAACTGCGCGTGAAGGCGGCGTATTGAGCGCCGATGTCATCCAGATTCCACCATTCACGGACCGCCTCAACTGTCGAGCCAAACCCGACGTGCTCGGCTTGGAAGATGTTCACGTGTTCGTGTACACCCAAAACATCAACGATGTACCGAACGTCCGGCTCAAGAGCACGCGGTGCAATCCACAGGCCGCCAGCGACTTGGGCGAATCCCACACGAGCAAGACGCGAGCGGAGTCGATATCGAACATCCCGCGACCGCTCAGGGATCGAGAAAGTTGCGAGAACCCATCCACTTGACGCAGGTGGTTCTCTGCGCTGAAGTACACGCGCATCTCCGACATCGAACGTGCGCCACGCGTTTTCAGAAAGTGCATATCCTGCAGCGTTTCCCCGGCGTTCGGCCAACAAGATTCCACGACGCTTGAAACGTGAGAGGGCACTTCGCACGGCCGCATCCTCGACTCCTACCTGTCCCATCAAGGTGAGGAGTGTCGAGACTGACAGCCAGCCACCCATGGTCCGGCTGTACGAGCCGAAAATGGTGATGATCAGGGATTGGGGCCGACTCGCTCGCAGCGCAATGTCGTTGGGCTCGCCTCCGAAAGTCCGCAGCGTCTCCGCGGAATCCCGCCCGATGTGATCCACGCGGCGAGGATACTGACGAGCCGTCGCAAGCGGGGCTTTCTGGGCAGTGTGGCTACTCCGCGCTACGAGCCCGCGTGCCTACTCCGGACTACTAGCCCGCATACGAGCGAACTCGACCACCTGCTCACCGATCGAGGCCAGTTGTGAGGCGGCCGCCTCGTCCTCAGTAGAGCCGTCGGCTGCGAACTTGGTTGTCTGGGAGTTGACGGCCGCCCCCAAGGGAGTGGGCCAGCCACGAAGCGCGTGCGTTACCTGACGGATCTGCTGCAAAGTTGAGACCGTGGCTTGCCATCCGTAGGCGACTGAGATGCAGCCGACAGCGCGGTTATGGAGATATGGACGTTCGTCCTCTCGCAGGTCCTCTATGTAATCGAGAGCATTCTTGATCATGCCGCTGATTCCCCCGTGATACCCGGGGCTCGCAACCAACAGTCCGTTGGCGCCGCGGATCGCCTCCACGAGCGTGCTCGCTTGGTCCGTTCTTTCTGTCGTCTCGGTATCGTAAATAGGCAGTATGAGATCGCGCCCGGTTATGTAGATGACGCGAGCGCCTGCCTTCTCTGCTGAGCGGCCGGCCAATCGAACCGCCATCTCACTCGAAGAGCCTGGACGAGTACTACCTCCGATAGCCACGATGGTCACGTCAGTCATCGTTGGGACGTTGCTACTCACGTCATCTCACTTTCTCGTCGACCACGAAGCAGGTCACCGACGATCGTCGCCAGGCGCGCACCCTGGGTGTGCGCAGCGGTGAGTGAATCCTCGTCGGGAGTAGATCCACTCCGTGCAATGAATGACGAGCCGTACGGGTTCCCCGTCACCTTGAGAATGTGGCTGTCTGGGTAACCGAGCGGCATGATCAACGTTCCCCAGTGGTAGCAGTGATTGTTGATTGCAAGCACCGTGCTCTCCACGCCTCCGTGTCCGGTGGAGGCAGAGGTGAAGGCGGTACACACCTTGGTCAGCAGGGCACCCTGCATCCACAAGCCTCCCGTAGTGTCAAGAAAGGCCTTGAGTTGACTAGCGGGACCGCCAAACCGGGTGGGGGATCCGATAGCCATCCCATCTGCCCATACGACGTCGTCCAGAGATGCTATTTCGTCCAGATCGTCGCGAGATAGGTAGTCACTCCAGCGGGGGTTGCTGGCGATTGCTTCCAAAGGAGCTGTCTCAGCCACCCGCCGGATGCGAACGTCAGCACCGGTGTCAGCCGCTCCCTTGGCCAGCCCGTGTGCCAGGCGCGCGACATTGCCGGTCGCCGAGTAGTAGACGACGAGAATTTTGGGTTTCACGTGTCAGCAATCTCCATGAAGAGTCTTGGAAGGGGAACACCCGTATCTTTCCCGATACTGAATCGCGAAGCGACCCAAGTGAGCGATGCCACATGAGTGAGCCACTGCAGCAACCGTCGTGACGTGTGCATCGGCATCTCGTAACCCTCGATGTGCAGCGTCGAGACGGATTTCGCGAAGGAGTTCAGTCGGAGTGCGGCCTGTCGCGTTGCGGACGGCATCCTGCATGCGTCGGATGCTCACACCCACGACTTGGGCCATGTCCGACAAAGTGACCGGGGATGTGTAGTTCTCAATGAGCCATCCCATGAGATCGTCAACACGAACATCTCCCGTTCCGACCCCATGCGCTCGACGTGCAGCCAAAATCAGCGCCGTCAATAACTGCTCTTCGAGCGCACTCATCAGCCCTTCAATCAAAGGCTCAGGGGTCTCCTCGGGCAACGTCGTGGCGATTGACCAGATGTTGCGACATGCGCGCTCTAGCAGTGGAGAGTCGGCTAGCCCAGCGATTTCCTCGGGAGCGTCCACCCGACCGTCGTCAAGCACGAGGGCTGTGTGCTCGGCCAGTCTCTGGGGATTACTTGCGATGACGAGTGCTCCCCGCCACGGGTCGGGTCGCATCACCGTGCTGTCGCGTTGCGATAGCAGGAATCCAGACGAATGAGTCTGGCCGTGGGGTCGCCGCCCTTCGCGCGCATGCATGGGGCCTAGGGGCACTGTGGCGACCAGTCGATCGCCCGTGGCGGGTGCCTCGACCACGACGTCACCGCCGTATCGAACGAAGACGAGTCTCGACGTGGGCAGGCTTAGTGCGCCGACCTGACCGTTCAGGCTGCCGACCGTGGTGTGGACTTCGTGGGGGGTCGTGCGAGCAGCTACCTCGTCCCGCAGTACTGAACGGTTCGACGACCGGACACTGCAGTCCAGCAGAGAGCCACGAGCGCTGTGTCCGAAAATGTCGCCCCTCCTGCATAGGTACGCCATGACTGTACGTCTCTGGTTCATTCGGTGTGCGGACTTAGCCCCAAAGCCCCGAGAGCGCCCCTTCACCTCCGACATATGTCGCCCGACTGACGATCGTCGAATATCGACCATATACGATACCGCGCCACGGTAGGGTGACGTTGCGTTGGAGGTGGACGATGGCCAAACCGATCCGCGTCGTTGTTGCGAAGCCCGGGCTCGATGGGCACGATCGAGGTGCAAAAGTGATCGCGCGCGCCCTTCGCGATGCTGGCATCGAGGTGATCTACACCGGACTTCACCAAACACCCCAGCAAGTTGTGGATGCGGCCCTGTCAGAAGACGCCGATTTCATTGGCATGAGCATTTTGTCTGGAGCACACATGACCTTGTTTGCGGAAGTCATGGATCTGCTCTCGAAGAACGATGCCACCGATATCGTCGTTTTTGGCGGGGGAATCATTCCCGAAGCCGACATCCCCGAGCTGGAAGCATTAGGCGTTGCCCGCATCTTCACGCCTGGTACACCTACACAGGACGTTGTCGACTGGGTGAACACCAACGCGACTGAACGTGCTCTGATCTGACTTCACCAACCCAAAGTCCTACTACCAGTGACTGACCACCCGCATCACGGCTCGTTCATGAGTCGCTGAATATCGAGGAGAACAGTGGACCTGTACGAGTACCAGGCCAAGGAGTTGTTCATTCGGCACGAAGTGCCAACCACGCCCGGTGAGGTGTGCACCATTCCCGATGAGGCAGAAGCGGTTGCTGCGCGCATCGGCGCGCCAGTTGTGGTCAAGGCCCAGGTGAAGACCGGCGGTCGAGGTAAAGCCGGCGGAGTCAAGTTGGCCGACGATCCAGCCGACGCCCGCGCGAAGGCCGAGGCCATCTTGGGCATGGATATCAAGGGTCACACCGTGCATCGGGTGCTCGTAGCCGAAGCCTCGGACATTGCGGAGGAGTACTACGTCTCGTTTTTGCTCGACCGCGCGAACCGTGCGTTCCTTGCCATGGCCAGCGTGGAAGGCGGCGTCGAGATCGAAGAAGTGGCGGCTAACAATCCTGATGCTTTGGTCAAGATGCGCGTCGATGCACTCGATGGTGTTTCCCCGAGTCTGGCACGCGACATTGCTGCTGCTGCGGGCTTCCCGGAATCAGTACGTGGGCAGGTTGCGGACATCCTTGTAGATCTGTGGCGCACGATGGTTGAAGAAGACGCGACGCTCGTCGAGGTCAATCCGCTGGTACAAACACCTGACGGCCGCATCCTCGCCCTCGATGGCAAGGTCACCCTCGATGAGAATGCATCGTTCCGCCATCCGCATCATGAGACGCTGATCGATCGTGACGGAACCGATCCGATCGAGCTCCGCGCCAAGGCGCTTGACCTCAACTACGTCAAGCTTGATGGCTCGGTCGGCATCATCGGCAACGGTGCTGGATTGGTGATGAGCACGCTGGACGTCGTGTCCTACGCGGGTGAGGAATTCGGAGGTGTGAAGCCCGCGAACTTCCTGGACATCGGTGGAGGTGCCTCGGCTGAGGTGATGGCGAACAGCCTGGACATCGTGCTGGGCGATCCGGACGTGCAGGCAGTCTTCGTGAACGTGTTCGGTGGCATCACGGCATGCGATGCCGTGGCCAACGGAATCGTGCAGGCCATCGCGATGCTTGAGCAGCGCGGGGAGTCTGTGACCAAGCCGATCGTGTGCCGGATCGACGGCAATAACGCGGAGGAGGGTCGGCGCATCCTGGATGAAGCCAAACACGACCTCATCGAACTCGTAGAGACCATGGACGATGCCGCACGCCGGGTTGCCGAACTGGCAGCTGCCCGCGCGGCCGGAAAGTAGGTAGCGACAACATGGCCATCTGGCTGGACAGCAATAGCAAGATCCTCGTGCAGGGCATGACGGGCTCGGAAGGAACCAAGCACACCCGTCGCATGGTTGCCAGTGGCGCCCAGGTGGTGGCTGGCGTCACCCCGGGTAAGGCGGGTCAGGAAGTAGATGGCATCCCCGTTTTCAACGACGTTGCTAGCGCCATGGCGCAAACCGGAGCGAATGTGTCAGTGGTGTTCGTGCCGCCGAAGTTCGCCAAGGGTGCGGTCGAGGAAGCAGTCGACGCCTCGATTCCGTTGTGCGTGGTAATCACCGAGGGCATCCCCGTGCACGACACCGCACAGTTCTTCCAGTACGCGCAGAATGCAGGAAGCACCCGGATGATCGGTCCGAACTGCCCGGGCATCATCAGCCCCGGACAATCCAACGCAGGGATCATCCCAGCCGACATCACGCGCCCGGGTCGCATAGGACTGGTATCCAAGTCCGGAACATTGACCTACCAGATGATGTACGAGCTTCGCGATATCGGATTCTCCACCTGCGTGGGGATCGGTGGCGACCCGATCATCGGCACTACCCACATCGATTGCCTCGCTGCGTTCCAAGAGGATCCCGAGACCGACGCGATCGTGATGATCGGGGAGATCGGTGGCGATGCAGAGGAGCGCGCTGCGGCATTCATCGCAGATAACGTGACCAAACCCGTTGTCGGTTACGTCGCCGGGTTCACTGCTCCCGAGGGTAAGACCATGGGCCACGCTGGCGCGATCGTCTCCGGATCGGCGGGCACCGCGGCTGCTAAGCAGGAGGCTCTCGAAGCCGTCGGGGTGAAGGTCGGGCGCACACCGAGCGCAACAGCTCGGCTGATGCGCGAGATCATGGGCGGCTGACGCTGATCCACCAATTGCGGGGCCCGTGTGCCTGAGACCTGGGGACCAGTCCTCCTGGGGATCGTCGCCCTCGCCATCCTGCTCTACGGATTCTCCAAGACGGCCATGCCGGTTGCGGGCGTCGTGGCCGGACCCATGCTCGCTGCGGCACTCGGACCAACCGTCGCCGCTGGGTTCGCGGTGCCGCTACTGATCCTCGGGGATCTGATGGGGCTCGTGTACTTCCGACAGCACGCAAACTGGCGGTTGATGCTGAAGATCGTCCCGGGTGTCCTGGTGGGTTTCGTCATCACGGCATTGCTGTTCGCCTTCGCGTCGACGACGCTCATCGCGCGCGTGATCGGAGTGCTGCTGCTTTTGTCTGTCGGCCTGGAGTTGCTGCGTCGGCGAACCGATGAAGTTCGCGAAGTGGAAAGCACCGCAGGCGTGCGTCGACTGGAAGTCGGGTTCTACGGAACGCTGACCGGCGTTACCACCATGGCGGCGAACTCCGGTGGAGCCGCCCTTTCGTTGTACTTGATCAAGATGCGAGTGCCGATGCTCGCCTTCATGGGCACGAGCGTGTGGTTCTTTTTCATCTTGAATCTCATCAAGTTGCCGATCATCATCCCGCTGGGCTTGATCACCCGGGAATCGCTTGTCAGCAACCTGCTGTTCGCTCCACTCATCATCGTTGGCGCACTCATCGGGATCGCGACCTTCCGTCGGATGAACCAGGTGTGGTTCGACAGGATCGCCCTGGCGTTGAGTGCGCTCGCCAGTCTTTGGTTGGTCCTCCACGGCTAGTGGATCGTGTCGTTGCCTAGGGGACTGGCCGCCTGCTGGCAACCTTGAGCGGTGAGTGCACCCACGATGGAACGACCGAGTGCACACACATCAGCCCCCGCCTTGCCCTGGCCCCTGCGTGTCATCGCGGCGATGGGGCGCGGCCTCCTGCGGATTCGACGCTTGGTCCGCCGGGCGTGGAGATCGCTTGTCCACGGACTCGAGTGGCTGGGGCGCTCCCCGCTCATCGCTGCGCCCTTTGCCGCGCTTTCGGTAGTTCTGGTGGGTCTGACCACGATTGGCCTCATCGTTGCTGGCGCGTGGTGGGGGGGCGTCGAACCTCCCGGGCCATGGCAAGAAGCCCTGTCCGTCACCGGCAGCACATGGGTCATGGCATACGGGGTCCCGGTGCGGCTCCTTGAGGTGGACTACTCCTTGATCCCTTGGGGTCTAATGGTCATCCCCCTGTGGTTGTCGCACCAGGCGGGCCGCTGGTTGATGGGTGTTGTGCGCCCGCGCCGGTGGCGGACGCTTGTAGTGACCTGGGCACTGGCAGCGCTTGTCGGTGCCGGATTGGTCGCGGTCGTCTCGGTCCTAGCGGACATCCCCGATGTGCAAACCAGCGCTCGACGTGGCCTAGTGATGGGGCTGGTCGTGGGTGCCCTCGGCGTGGGTTCGGGCATCTGGCGATCAAATGATCTGCCGAGACAGGCGATCGGTCGTATCCCCGTGGTGCTCCGCGTGGTCTTGCGAGCATCGTTCGTCGGTTTCGCTGCGTTGGTGGGTCTTGCAGCCGTGGTGCTCGCCGTCGCTGCCGCGTCGTCGTTCGGTGAGATCGTCACGGTAACTATGGCCTTGGAGCCGACCATGTTCGATGCCGTTGTGCTCCTGGTCTTGAGCCTTGGTTATCTGCCGACGCTCATGGGATGGGCTTTGGGCTACCTCGTGGGGGCTGGCGTTTCCCTTGGACCCGATGTCCTTGTGTCACCGTTCGTCGCTGCTGTGCCCCCCACGCCACTGCCGACCTTCCCACCGCTGGCCGCACTGCCGGATGCTTCCGGTCCGGCGAGCTGGGCACTTCCCGCTCTGATCGTTCTCGCTGGGGCCTTGGTAGGGCTATCGATTTCTCGCTGGGCGGCCAAGGAAGGCCCGCTCATCAGGATCGCTATCGCGCTCGTCTCCGCAGTTGTGGCGGCCGGGTGGGTGTTCGCATTTTTGTGGATCAGTTCCGGCTCACTGGGCGACGGACGTCTGGCATCGATCGGGCCGGATGCCGGCTTAGGGGCGTTGCTAGCGGGTGTGGGTTTGGTTATTGGAGCGTTGCCTACCAGCATTCTTCGTGCCCAGCGCCGTCAGCGCCGACTGAAGGTCGTTGAACCGGTTGTTACCGGAGATGGCACACCATCCCCGATCACCACTGCGGAGACTCCTGCGTGAACGGAGCCGATCCGGCTGCGCAGGTCCGGGCAGCAGTTGCGTGGGCTCTGACCACTTTTCGTCGCAACGCACTTGCGTTCATAGCACTCGCAGCCATCGTGGCGGCTGTGCAGTTTCTGCAGCAGGTGAGTGTGCAACCGCTCACCGATGTAGTTAACGAATGCTCCGATCCGCAGACACCGGGTCAGCAGGCAGCATGTGCGAACGCGCTGGCAACTCAGGTTTTCACTTCTGGCACCTTGACATTGATCTTCGCAGTGCTGACCATCGTGGTCACCGTGGGTGTTGTGCGCGCAGCGCTCAGAGCCACATTGGGGCAAGAGCCGGGCTTCGATGCCCTGCTGGATGGTCACAACTTGGGTCGGTACCTGCTTTTCCAGTTGGCGTACGCCCTATTGGTTGGTTTT
>JAQCBM010000036.1 GCA_027729865.1 Actinomycetota bacterium | reverse complement strand
GCCGACGATCTTCTCCCACTCCGGTGAGCGCAGTGCGCCATCGAGCCATTGCACGCCCACCGGAGTGGACGCAGGTGGAGCTGACACCTTCTCGGGAGTCTGCGACTCCTCACCGGCTCGATGTATCACCGTCATCCACGTCTGTCCGGAGCGCTGGCCGATCAGCACCGCGGGCACAACGACTTCGGATGCATCGTTGGGATCGAACGAGTAGGACGCGAAGGCAATCGGTCCGGTACCTGGAACGCTCACCGAATCGTTGACGGTCAACCGGTCGCACAATTCGGCCCACCAGCGCTGGGTCCGCGAGAAGCGCTCCACCCCGCGCACCTGCAACCGCGCCGCAACTCCCCAGCCGACCATTCCCTCGCCGCGGCGGACCCAACACACGTTGTCCCCGGGTGGCAACGCTTCGATCAGGTCCTCGACACCATCGATGGGTCGAGTCGTGGCGATCAACTGATCGAAGGAGTCACTGCTGCTGGGCACCGGCTCAGGGTAGGTGGCCCGCAGGTGCTTGTCCTGTTCGCGTGGCAGCATGCAGCCATGGCGCGCGCTGGCTTGGACAAATCTCCGCAGGACGTCGCGGCGATGTTCGACGACGTCGCTGCGCGTTACGACCTCACAAACGACCTACTCGCCATGGGGCAAACGCGCCGCTGGCGCAAGGAAGTGACGAAGGCCGTTGGCGCCCAGCCCGGCGACCGTGTTCTTGACCTGGCAGCTGGAACGGGAACCTCCAGCGAGCCGATCGCAGCTGGCGGGGCTTTCGTGGTTGCCTGCGATTTTTCGCTGGGCATGCTCAACGTTGGCTACCAGCGCAACCCGCGGTTGTCCTTCGTGGCCGGCGACGGGCTAGCGCTGCCGTTCGCCGATGAGTCATTTGACGCCGTCACCATCTCCTTCGGGCTGCGCAACGTGCACGATCGGAACGCGGGTCTTCGTGAACTACTGCGCGTCACTAGGCCCGGTGGGCGCATCGTGGTGTGCGAGTTCTCCCAACCGACCTGGGGTCCCTTCCGTGAGGTGTACACGCGCTACCTCATGGGCGCGTTGCCTGCTGTTGCCCGCAAGACGTCCTCCAACCCGGACGCCTACGAATACCTGGCCGAATCCATCCGTTCCTGGCCCGATCAGGCAGCGCTGGCCACCGACATGCTCGATTCCGGCTGGCGGCAGGTTGCCTGGCGAAACCTCAGTGGTGGCATCGTGGCGTTGCATCGCGGGGTGCGCTAACCACTCCACCGGCCCCGTTCCCCGATCCGTTTACCGTCCCTTTCGTCACGAGGGCTCGCCCCACTATGCTCAGCATGGTCGTGAAGGTTTTCACAAGCGCGCAAGGGCGCTGAAGACCTAGGCGGCCGGATAAGCACACGCAAATCCCCGATTCGAGAACGCGAGGAGTCCCCGGCGCCGTGAATGTCTACACGCCGATATTCGTGCTGGGGGCTTTGGCTTTCGGTTTCGCCGCCTTCTCCGTGGTCATCGCCACCTTCACCGGACCGAAGCGCTACAACCGCGCGAAGTACGACGCTTACGAGTGCGGTATCGAACCCACACCGCAACCGATGGGCGGCGGACGCTTCCCGGTTAAGTACTACCTCACCGCGATGATGTTCATCATCTTCGACATCGAACTCGTGTTCTTGTATCCATGGGCCGTTGCGTTCGACCAACTCGGTGCGTTCGGTCTGGTCGCGATGATGCTGTTCTTGCTCAACCTCGCCGTTCCGTATGTCTACGAATGGCGCCGTGGTGGATTGGAGTGGGACTGATATGGGTCTTGAAGAAAAACTGCCGTCCGGGGTGCTGCTGACCACCGTCGAGAAGGTGGCTGGCTACGCACGTAAGGGATCGCTGTGGCCGGCAACATTCGGTCTCGCATGCTGCGCGATCGAGATGATGGCAACCGGCGGTCCGCGTTACGACATCGCACGCTTTGGCATGGAGGTCTTCCGCGCATCACCGCGTCAGGCGGACTTGATGATCGTCGCCGGCCGCGTGAGCCAAAAGATGGCACCGGTTCTTCGTCAGATCTACGACCAGATGCCCAATCCCAAGTGGGTGCTCGCGATGGGCGTGTGCGCATCCAGCGGTGGCATGTTCAACAACTACGCAGTCGTTCAGGGGGTCGATCACGTGGTTCCTGTCGACATGTATCTGCCCGGCTGCCCCCCGCGTCCGGAAATGTTGATCGACGCCATCTTGAAGATCCACGGTCAAATTCAGGACATGAAACTCGGCGTGAACGCCAAGACCGAAATGATCGAGAACGAGCAGCTCGCACTCGCCGCACCGAGCACGCTGGAAATGAAGGGTCTGCTCCGGTGAGTGAAGCTAACACCCCTGCGGTACCGGTAGTTCCGGACGGTATTGAATCCATCGACATCGTCGGTGTGCGCCAAGGCGCGTTCGGTGTTTCCGGTTCGGGCGATACCAGCGGCTTCGGTGGGCTCGTCGCACCGATCGTGATGCCCGGTGCCAGCCCGCGCCCGTACGGCGGTTGGTTCGACGAGGTTGCGGATGAGATCGAACTATCCCTGCAGGCGCGCAATCTCCCGGTCGCTTCCGCCATCGAGAAGGTGGTCATCGATCGCGGTGAGATCACCTTCTTCGTCAAGCGCGATCACCTTGTCGACTTTGTTCGGGTGCTGCGCGATGAGGCTGCACTGCGCTTCGAAATGTGCATGGGAGTCAATGGCGTGCACTACCCAGACGACAAGGGTCGCGAGTTGCACGCGTGTTACCCGTTCTTGTCCATCACGCACAACCGTCGTATTCGCGTCGAGGTGACCGCGCCCGATTCCGATCCGCACATTCCGTCGATCGTGGGGGTGTACCCGTCGAACGACTGGCACGAGCGGGAAACCTGGGACTTCTTCGGAATCATCTTCGACGGTCACCCAGCGTTGACCCGCATCGAGATGCCGGACGACTGGGTGGGCCATCCGCAACGCAAGGACTATCCACTCGGCGGCATCCCGGTCGAGTACAAGGGCGCGACCATTCCCGCACCGGACAACAGGAGGGCGTACAACTGATGTCGGACGTCATCTACACCTCTGCCGCTACTCCGGGTGAGGACATTTACTCCGGTTCCTATGAGACCACCGAAGGCACCATCTATAACCTCGCCGGTGGCGACTGGGACACCATCTCCGCAGCACCCGAGGGCGAGAAGGAACGGATCGTCGTCAACATGGGTCCTCAGCACCCTTCCACGCACGGCGTGCTGCGCTTGATCCTCGAACTCGACGGTGAGACCGTCACCGAAGCGCGCTGCGGCATCGGCTATCTGCACACGGGCATCGAGAAGAACCTGGAATTCCGCACCTGGGTGCAGGGCGTCACCTTCGTCACCCGGATGGACTACCTCACCCCCTTCTTCAACGAGGCCGCTTACTGTCTAGCCGTTGAGAAGCTGTTGGGTATCACCGATCAGATTCCCGAGCGCGCGAATGTGATTCGCGTGATGATGATGGAGCTCAACCGCATTTCCTCACACCTGGTGGCACTCGCCACTGGCGGCATGGAACTCGGCGCTCTCTCGGCGATGATCTTCGGCTTCCGCGAGCGCGAGTTGGTGCTCGACATTTTCGAGATGGTCACCGGCTTGCGCATGAACAGCGCCTACATCCGGCCCGGTGGAGTCGCGCAGGATCTGCCCGACGCCGCAGAGCAGAACATCCGGGAGACCCTCCCACTTCTCAAGAAGCGAATGAAAGACACCACCGATTTGCTCGTGGACAACGCAATCTGGATGGGTCGCACCGTGGGCGTCGGTTACCTCGACCTGCAAGGGTGCATGGCGCTCGGAATGACCGGCCCGGTTCTTCGCTCCACCGGCCTTCCGCATGATCTGCGTAAGTCCCAGCCGTACTGCGGGTACGAGACTTACGAGTTCGACGTTCCCACGCAGACCGGTTGCGATGCCTACGGCCGCTTCCTTATCCGCATCGCAGAGATGCAAGAGTCGATGAAAATCGTCGAGCAGTGCCTCGACCGCTTGAAGCCCGGGCCGGTGATGGTCGAGGACAAGAAGATCGCCTGGCCCGCGCAGTTGTCGATCGGCGCTGATGGCCAAGGCAATTCCACTGAGCACATCAAGCACATCATGAGCGAGTCGATGGAAGCCCTCATCCACCACTTCAAGTTGGTAACCGAGGGCTTCACCGTGCCACCTGGCCAGGTTTATGCCGCCGTGGAATCACCCCGGGGCGAACTCGGTGCGCACGTCGTTAGCGCTGGGGGTACCCGCCCGTACCGGGTGCACTTCCGTGACCCTTCCTTCAACAACCTGCAAGCAACCGCACCCATGTCCGAGGGGAGCATGGTCGCCGACGTCATTGCCGCCGTCGCGAGCATCGACCCGGTCATGGGTGGCGTGGACCGATAAGGACGAACGATGCCGATCAGTGAGAGCACGCGCGAGCAGATGCGCGAGATCGCCGGGCGCTACCCGAGCGCGCGCAGTGCGCTGCTGCCGATGTTGCATCTAGCGCAAAGCGAAGAGGACGAGATAACCACGGACGGCATCAATGCGTGCGCGGAGGTTCTTGATATCACCCCTGCCGAAGTGACCGCCGTTGCCACCTTCTACACGATGTACAAGCGCACCAAGGTGGGCAAGCACCACATCGGTGTGTGCACCAACACGCTGTGCGGACTCCTCGGTGGCGACGCTGTCTGGGACGCCCTAACTGAAGCGACCGGCGCGGGTCACAACACCGCCAGCGCTGACGGCGAGTTCTTCCTCGAGCGCATCGAATGCCAAGCGGCCTGCTCGAATGCACCGGTGATGACGGTCGATTGGGAGTACATGGACGACGTCACGCCTAGTAGCGCCGTCGAAGTCATCGAGAAGTTGCGGCGCGGTGAGGAAGTTCATTCCACGCGTGGCCCGGTCATTCGGGACTTTGAAGCAACCGAACACACACTTGCCTTTCCCGACGATGGTTTGGCCGACGCACCGAGCGTGGACGCCAAGATGCTCGCGGGTTTGACCATCGCGAAGGAGCGAGGCATGACGGGAGGGAACGCGCAATGAGCACACCCCTGACTCCGGTCATCACTGAGTTCTGGGACCGACAGGACCTCTACACCCTCGACGGCTACCGCGCCGTGGGCGGTTACACCGCGCTCGACAAAGCGCTGAAGACCGATCCGGATTCCATCATCGGCCAAGTCAAGGACTCCGGCCTTCGCGGTCGCGGCGGTGCTGGCTTCCCCACGGGCATGAAGTGGAGCTTCGTACCGCAGGGCGATGGCAAACCGCACTACCTGGTGGTCAACGCCGACGAATCCGAGCCCGGTGCTTGTAAGGACATTCCGATCATGATGGCCAACCCGCACGCGTTGGTGGAAGGTGTGATCATCGCCTCCTACGCGATCCGGGCAAACCACGCGTTCATCTACATCCGTGGCGAGGTGCCCAACGCGATCCGCAAGGTCGCCTTCGCGGTGCGTCAGGCCAAGGACGCCGGGCTCATCGGCAAGAACATTCTCGGCAGCGGCTTCGATCTCGATGTCGTAGTGCACTCCGGAGCCGGCGCCTACATCTGCGGTGAGGAAACTGCGCTGCTGGACTCCCTCGAGGGGTACCGCGGTCAACCGCGCCTGAAGCCTCCGTTCCCGGCCGTTGCGGGTCTGTATGCATCGCCCACGGTCATCAACAACGTGGAGACCATCGCCAACATCCCGTACATCGTGGACCGCGGTGTGGACTGGTTCCGTCAGTTCGGAACCGAGAAGTCACCCGGCTTCAAGGTGTTTGCCGTTTCCGGGCACGTCAAGAGCCCGGGTATCTACGAGGCGCCACTGGGCATCACCATGCGCGAGCTTCTTGACTACGCCGGCGGCATGCGTGATGGCAGCGAGGTGAAGTTCTGGATCCCCGGCGGATCCTCGGTTCCGATGCTCACGCCCGAGCACCTGGACCTGCCGCTGACCTACGAGGCGATGGCCGAGGCCGGAACCATGCTCGGCACGGGAACGCCCATGGTGTTCGACCAAACCACGAGCGTGGTCAAGGCCGTGACTCGGTGGCTGGAGTTTTACAAGCACGAGTCCTGCGGCAAGTGCACGCCGTGCCGTGAGGGCACGTACTGGATCACCGGCGTCCTTGAGAAGTTCGAGCACGGTCACGGCACCGAAGGTGAGATGGAAACGCTGGTGAATCTGTGCGGACAGATCGCCGGACGATCCTTCTGCGCACTCGGTGACGCCGCCGCCACTCCGTACCCGGCTGCGCTGAAGTACTTCCGCGATGAGTTCGAGGCCGCGACTCACACCTCGGCCGATGAGCAGTTCGATCCGGTTGCCTCCTACGTGTTCGCCGCAGCGGGTGCCCGATGACCATCACGAACGAACCAAGTGCCGAGATAGCAGTTCCCACCGAACTGGTCACGGTCATCATCGATGGCGTTGCCATCGGCGTTCCCAAGGGGACGCTGGTCATTCGCGCCGCGGAGATGCTCGGCATCGAGATTCCGCGCTTTTGCGACCACCCGCTGTTGGAGCCGGTCGCTGCATGCCGCGCGTGCTTGATCGAAATCGACGGTGTGCCCAAGCCACAGCCGGCATGCGCACAAGTAGTAAGTGACGGCATGCAGGTGCATACCCAGTACTCCTCGGACGTTGCTCGCCTCGCGCAAGAGGGCGTGATGGAGTTCCTGCTCTTGAACCACCCGCTCGATTGCCCGGTGTGCGATAAGGGTGGGGAGTGCCCCCTGCAGAACCAGGCGATGAGCATCGGCCGCCCAGAGTCACGCTTCACCGAGGAAAAGCGCACCTTCGACAAGCCCATCAACGTCAGCGCGCAGATCCTGCTTGATCGCGAGAGGTGCGTGTCCTGCGCCCGCTGCACGCGCTTCGCCGATCAGATCGCTGGCGATCCGATGCTCGAACTGCTCGAGCGCGGCGCCCAGCAGCAGGTCGGTACCGCCGACGATGAGCCATTCGACTCTTACTTCTCCGGCAACACGATCCAGATCTGCCCGGTCGGTGCGTTGACCAGCGCTACCTACCGTTTCCGTGCGCGTCCGTTCGATCTGGTGTCGGTTCCCACGAGTTGCGAGCACTGCGCATCTGGTTGTGCGCTGCGCACCGACTACCGACGATCCACCGTCACGCGTCGTCTCGGATGGGACGACCCTCAGGTCAACGAGGAGTGGAACTGCGACAAGGGCCGGTTTGCTTTCGCCTACCAGCAGCAGGGGCGAATCGACTGGCCGCTTGTTCGCGAGAACGGTGAACTTCGTACCGCGTCTTGGCCCGAGGCACTCGCCGTGGCAGCACGCGGACTCCAGACAGCAGGCACGGACACCGCAGTCCTCGTGGGTGGGCGCAGCACCATGGAAGACGCATACGCCTACGCCCGCTTCGCACGCATTGCCCTGGGCACCGACAACATCGACTTCCGCGCTCGCGCCAACTCCGAGGAAGAACGCGAATTCCTCGCAGCGCACGTGGCCGGAACCCCGATCAAGGTCGAGTACGCAGACCTCGAGAAGGCGCCGATAGTCTTGCTCGTCGCCTTCGAACCCGAAGACGAATCACCCATCGTCTTCCTGCGCCTTCGTAAGGCCGCGAGCAATAAAGTCTCGATCGCTTCGGTGGCAGCCGGCGCAAGCCGCGGTCTTGCCAAGATGAACGGCACGCTCGTTCCCGCAAAGCCCGGTGAGGAAGCCGCGGCCCTGGCGAACCTGCCGCAGGACATCCAGCAAGCACTGAGCCAGCCCGGCGCGGTGATCATGGTCGGCGAACGCGCCGCCAGCGCGCCCGGTGCGCTCAGCGCTGCAGCTCAGTTGTCGCAGCAGACTGGCGCGGCGCTGGCGTGGGTGCCGCGACGTGCAGGTGAGCGCGGCGCGCTCGATGCCGGTGCACTCGCCGGCCTGCTTCCCGGCGGCCGGCCGATCTCCGACCCCGCAGCCCGCAGTGAAGTGGCACGCATCTGGGGGATCCAGGAATCAGCGCTTCCGCAGCAAGGTCTGTCGGGTATCGCTCTGCATGATGCGGTCGACTCAGGTCGCATTCGCGGCGTTGTGGTCGGGGGAGTGGAACTGTGCGACTACCCGCACGATGCAGCCGAGGCGCTGGGCAAGGTCGACTTCATCGTCTCGCTGGAGAACCACCACTCCGCGGTCACGGCGATGGCCGATGTGGTTTTGCCGGTGGGAGTAGTCACGGAGAAGTCCGGAACGTTCCTGGACTGGGAAGGTCGTCCGCGTCCGTTCGGTCAGGTATTCCGCGACGCCATGATGAACTCCGATGCCGCGGTCCTCGCAATGCTCGCCGATTCGATGGGTCACTCGCTGCCCGGCGGGGTCAACGAGCTTCGCGCGCAGATGGGCTTACTCGGCCCCTGGACCGGCGCCCGCGCCACCATGAACCCGACCAGTGCATCAGCGAATACCGACGGCGAGCGCCTGGAAACCTGGCGTTTGTTGCTTGACCTTGGCGTGATGCAGGAAGGCGATCCGCACCTCGCGGCTACCGCCCGCCCCACTGTCGCCCGGATGTCTGCACGTACGGCGCAGAGCCATGGCATCGGTGACACGGCAACTATCCACGGACCTGCCGGATCCGTCACCGCACCAGTGGAGATCGACGATTCGATGCTCGATTCGGTGGTCTGGTTGCCGATGAACTCCGAAGGCAGTCGCGTCTACCGCGACCTCGGTGCCGGGCACGGCGATGTGGTTCGACTCGATGCTGGAACACACGCAGGAGGCTTGTCATGACCGGTGGACAGTTCGGCCTGTTCGGTAACGACCCCTGGTGGTTGGTGCTCGGTAAGTCGGTGGCCGTGTTCGGCCTGCTGGTGCTGCTCACCTTGTTCACCATCTGGTGGGAGCGTCGCGTGGTCTCGCGCATGCAGAACCGCATCGGTCCCAACCGCGTGGGACCGCAAGGCCTGCTGCAGTCCTTGATGGACGGTTTCAAACTCGCCTTCAAGGAAGAGATCATCCCCAAGGCTGCGCACGTGGGCGTGTACTGGATCGCACCGGTTATTTCCGCGACCGCGGCGTTCATCGCCTTCGCGGTGATTCCCTTCGGCCCGACTGTCTCGGTATTCGGTGTGGAGACTCCGCTGCAACTGACCGACTTCCCGGTCTCAGTGCTCTACGTCTTGGCCATCGCCTCGATCGGTGTCTACGGACTCGTGCTCGCTGGCTGGTCCTCGGGTTCCACGTACCCGCTGCTCGGTGGTTTGCGTTCTACCGCGCAGGTGATCTCGTACGAGATCGCGATGGGTCTGTCCTTTGTGGCCGTGTTCATCTACGCCGGCTCGATGTCCACCTCGCAGATCGTTCTTGCTCAGCAGCCGATCTGGTTCGCGGTGATCTTGCTGCCGAGTTTCTTGATCTACGTCACCTCGATGGTAGGGGAGACCAACCGCGCGCCCTTTGACCTCCCCGAGGCCGAGGGTGAACTCGTGGGTGGTTTCCATACTGAATACTCATCGCTGAAGTTCGCGATGTTCTTCCTCGCCGAATACATCAACATGGTCACTGTCTCCGCGTTGGCGACCACGCTGTTCCTTGGTGGCTATCTCGCTCCCTGGCCGCTGTCCTTGTGGGAGGGCGCCAACTCCGGCTGGTGGCCGGTGTTGTGGTGGATCATCAAGGTGCAGTTGTTCATCTTCGTCTTCATCTGGCTGCGCGGCACCCTGCCTCGTTTGCGCTACGACCAGTTCATGAAGTTCGGCTGGAAGGTTCTCATCCCGGCTGCGCTCGTGTGGGTTGTCGTGGTGTCCATCGCGCGTTTGTTCCGCAGCGATGTGGGTCTGACCAACACCGAACTGCTCGTCAGCGGCGCAGTGATCATCGCGGTGCTGCTCGGCGCTTCCTGGCTGCTACAGATCCGCTCCGACAAGAGAGCACAACAGCGCGCGGACGACGATGAAGAAAGCGCCCGCCGCGCCAACGAGGTGCTCACCGGAGTAGCTACCGGACACCCGGTGCCACCGCTCCCAGGACAGCGCTTCGAATACACCCCACGCCGCGCAACCGTCACCACTGCGGAAGTGACCGCCACCAGCAGCGCCAAGGAGGCACCCGATGCCTGAGCTACCCCAGGCCGTCCGCGGCTTCGGCGTCACCTTCACCACCATGTTCAAGAAGGTCGTGACCGAGCAGTACCCCGAGGACAAGAAGCCCACCAAGCCTCGCTTCCACGGCCGTCACCAGCTCAACCGCTGGGCCGATGGTCTGGAGAAGTGCGTGGGCTGCGAACTGTGTGCGTGGGCCTGCCCGGCAGATGCCATCTACGTAGAAGGCGCGGACAACACCGACGAAGAGCGCTTCTCCCCGGGAGAGCGCTACGGCCGGGTGTACCAAATCAACTACCTGCGCTGCATTTTCTGCGGTCTGTGCATCGAAGCATGCCCCACACGTGCGCTCACCATGACCAATGAGTACGAGCTCGCCGACAGCAGCCGCGGGGACTTGATCTACGAGAAGGACCAACTTCTCGCGCCGTTGTTGCCCGGTATGGTTGCGCCGCCCCACCCCATGGTGCCGGGCACAACAGAGCAGGACTACTACTCAAACAAGGTCACTGGAGCGGTGTCACAACAGCAGCCGAACGCCTCCTCGGGCGGGGACGTCGAGCGCGCCTCATGACAGGTGAGGTAGGAACCGGCGAAGCCATCGTCTTCTGGGTTAGCGGCACCCTTGCGGTTATCGGTGCCCTGGGCATGGTCATCTCCCGCAAGGCGGTGCACAGCGCTCTGTTCATTGCGCTGACGATGATCAACCTGGCGATCTTGTACGTGGCGAACGCCGCACCGTTCCTGGGGATGGTGCAGATCATCGTCTACACCGGCGCGGTCATGATGCTGTTCCTCTTCGTGCTTATGGTGGTCGGTGTTGATTCCTCTGACTCTTTAATTGAGACAATCAAGGGTCAGCGCGTGGCAGCGCTCCTGCTGGGTATCGGTTTTTCCATCCTGCTCATCGCCGGTCTGGGCAACGGCTTGATGGAGTCGTCCTCCGTTGGCCTCGAGGCTGCCAACTCCGCGCAGGGCGGGAACGTCGAGGGCATCGCTGCACTGATCTTCAGCGACTTCGTGATCGCATTCCAGGTCACCGCGGCGCTGCTCATCACCGCAGCCATGGGCGCCATGATTTTGACCCACCGCGAACGCTGGCTTCCCAAGAAGACCCAGCGCGAGTTGTCCCAGGAGCGCTTCGCTTCCGGTCAGCACCCCGGCCAGCTTCCGCCCCCCGGTGTCTACGCCCGCAGCAACGCGGTGGACACCCCGGCGCTGCTGCCCGATGGCAGCACCAGCGATCTCAGCGTCCCGGAGCCGCTGCGCGCC
>JAQCBM010000035.1 GCA_027729865.1 Actinomycetota bacterium | reverse complement strand
CGGATCGCGACGCGTTGCCGCGCGGACGATTGCATCGGCTTCTGGGGGAATATCGGAGGTGATGGTCGACGGTGTAGGCACATCGGCATTGACGTGTTGGTAGGCGACGGCCAGCGGGCTATCCCCGCCGTGCGGTACTCGACCGGTGATCATTTCGAACAGGCACACACCAGCCGCGTAGACGTCCGTGCGTGCGTCGGCTTCACCGCGCTCCACTTGTTCGGGAGCCAAGTAGGCGACAGTTCCGATCAGGACTCCGGCGGTTGCGTTGGTGTCCGACGTTGCGACAGCGCGGGCTAAACCGAAGTCGGCGACCTTGACCCGGCCATCGTGCGAGATCAGGACGTTCTCGGGCTTGATGTCGCGATGCACGAGCCCTGCGGCATGTGCGGCCGAGAGGGCTTCAAGGACCGGTTCGAGCAGCACCAGGGCTTGTTCGGTGGTGAGGGGTCCGTACTCGCGAATCACATCACGCAGCGTGCGGCCGGGGATGTACTCCATGGCCAGGTAGACCAGCCCATCCGCTTCCCCTTGGTCGTATACGCCCACCACATGCGGGTGGGCAAGGCGCGCTGCAGACTTGGCCTCCCGCTCGAAGCGTGCGACGAATCCTGGATCGGCGGCCAGGTGCGGATGCATGACCTTCAGCGCAACCCGTCGGTCCAATCGGAGGTCGATGGCTTCATAGACCGTTGCCATACCGCCCCGGGCCAGCAATGATCGAACCTCGTAGCGGTTGCCTACCGTCTTGCCGACGAGGCCCATTCGCGCACTCGTCTCCATTCTTGCGAGTGTAGGTATTTACGCACCGAGTGACCGGAAGCCACGCCCTCAGCTAGGGCACCTGGCTCATGACCTGTGCAAGGCGCTCATTGAGGGAACCACTCACCACGATCACCTCGTTGTGCAGACGCGGAAGTATCAGCGCCTCCAACAGCTCATGTGTTCGTTGTCGGGCCTGCGGACCGTCGCGTTGGATGCCGTCCGGTTCCCACGGAATGTCTGGAGAGCACACCACGATCACATCACCAGGGTCCGTCGTCTCGAGGGCGCGCGACAGCAGGGAATCATCATCGAAGTACTGAACGCTGTACACCGCGGTCATGAGGGGAGCGGGGTCGCAGACAACCAAACCCGCTTCGGTGCTCGTGAGTTTGGCAGCAAGCAGTAGTTGGGACTGCTGCTTCCAAATCTCCTCTTGTTCGTGCTGTAAAGGCGGACGGTTGGTCCGCAATGTGAAGTCGCGCAGCGCCTCTGGCACCACGCTCACCGAAAGTGGGGTGATCGGGTTCTCTAGCGACAGAGCCAGTGCCTGTGCGAGTGCCGTCTTGCCCGTGCACTCGCCCCCGAGCAGGAGTGCAGTACTGGCCATGGGTCAGTATTGGAACATGCCCGCCTCTTTGTCCTACGTCGGCGTCTTGGTATTCGTGCTCGTGGGTTCGCTGTGGCTGGAAATCTTCTTACGAACGCGCGTACTCGCCCGTTGGCGCCGGCTGCTTCTAGTGATGGTGTTGGTGGTCTGGCCGTTCCTTCTGTGGGATGCCTACGCGATTTCGCAAGGCCACTGGTGGTTCGACACTTCTCGCATTTTGGGCATCTACTTGCCGGGTGAAATTCCCCTGGACGAGCTGCTGTTCTTTCTGGTTATTCCTTTGGCATCGATCCTGACGCTCGAGGCGGTCCGCAGCGTGAAGGGCTGGCCTGTGGGCGATGGAGTGGCGGCTTCGGAAGGAGGTGACCAGCGATGAGCTACACCCAACTGGCTGTTACGGGCGTCGTGATCGTCGTGCTGTTCGACCTGTTCGTCTTTCGTACCCGCTTGGTGACCCGCAAGGCGTTCTGGGTCTCCTACGCAATCATCTTTTTCTTCCAACTGATCACCAATGGCATGTTCACTGGTTTCGGCATAGTGAAGTACGACGGCGATGCGATTGTCGGATCCACCTCACCGGTGACCGGCGCGCCACCGTTTATAGGTGATGGCCGTATCGCCTTTGCGCCGTTTGAAGATCTCATGTTCGGTTTCTCGTTGGTCCTTTTGTCCTTGTCGCTGTGGGTGCTCTTCGGTCGGTGGGGGATCAACCGAACGCCAACAGCGGGTCCACCGATCTGGCGGAAGAAGGGCGCAAAGATCAATCAGGCGTAAGACGGATTTGTGCCGCGGACATGCCCGGGGCCAAACCGACGCCGAGCTTTCACGGCACGTCGCCAAGCTGGAAGCGCAACCCACAGGCGTTCGCGCATGGGAACAGTGGCGCGCTTCTTGAACACCTCGTAGTCGATGTTCACCACTTCGTCTGCGATGCCGCAGTACAAGATCCGCGCGGCGTCGATGCAGTCACGCGAGGACGGGTGCAGCATGTCGATGCCGGGGCGCGACTCTGCTTCCAGGCGCTTCACCCGATCGATCTGGTGGCGCAGTGCCGCCTTGACCGCGGGCGTGGCCTCCCGCTGTTCCAGTACTGCTCGGTCAACGCCGAAACGTTCCAACTCCTCCATGGGTAGGTAGATCCGTCCGCGCTCGAGGTCTTCGGAGACGTCCCGAACGAAGTTTGCAAGTTGGAATGACACGCCTAACTTCATGGCGTAGTCGTAGGCCGCGGGATCGGAAGGTTCCAAGATCGGCACCATCTGCAGCCCAATGACCGCTGCAGACCCGTAGACGTATTCGTACAGATCGTCATAAGTGCGGTATTCGGTGACCGTCAAGTCCATCCGCATGGAGTGCAAAAAGGCCTCGAAATATTCCCGCGGAATCTCCCAACGCAAGACCGTGTCCACCACGGCCTTGCACACCGGATCATCCGAGTGACCACGGCGAAGGTCCGCAAGGAATGCATCTCCCCACGATCCGAGCCAGTCCGCTTTCTCTTGATCGCTCAAGGTGGAGGAGAGGTCGTCGACGATCTCATCGGCGTAACGCGCGAAGCCGTAAAGAGCGTGCACGTATGGCCGCTTACCCGGGGGTAGTAGTAACGTCGCGAGGTAGTACGTCTTCCCGTGCGCGGCGTTGAGTTCGCGGCAGCGCTCGTACGACTCACGAAGCTGCGGATCGGTGATGCCCGCAGCGCTTAAGTCCCGAGAACTCATGCCCGCGAATCTAGCGGCGTGCGCGGGAGCGGTAGGTGGGATCGGGTCCGGTGATGCGTTCGGCTGCGAGTCGACCGGAAATCAACACCATCGGAACACCTACGCCCGGCTGGGTACCCGAGCCGGTGAACACCACGTTCTCGCCCCACAGGTTGCCCGGCCGGAACGGCCCGGTCTGAATGAAGGAGTGTGCCGAGGCGAAGGGAGCACCTCGCTCCATGCCGCGGTCGGCCCAATCTTGGGGAGTGGTGATGTCCTCGACCTCGATGGCATCGCCGAAGCCCACGTAACCGCGTTCTTCCAAGGTGCGGATCACCTCGTCGCGGTAGCGATCCTTGGTGAGATTCCAATCGATCGGGGAGTCGAGGTTGGGGGTGGGGAACAGGACGTAGTAGATCTCCTTGCCCGGCGGCGCGAGATCGGGATCTGAGTGCGAGGGGTTGGTGACCAGCAGGCTGGGATCACTCATGAGCTGCTGTCGGTCGATGAGGTCCTCGAATACGCCCTTCCACGACTTGCCGAAGTGGATGTTGTGGTGCGCGATCTTGGAATAGGTAGCCGATGATCCGGCGAGCAGGAGGTAGCAGGAAGGCGAGTAGTCCAGGCGCCTGATGCTCCACGGCTCTTGGCCCAGCAGATCGCGGTACGCGACGGGAAGGTCAGGGTTGAGCACGAACGCATCGGCAGTGATGCGTTCGCCGTCGGTGGTGATCACCGCGGTTGCGCGCTCGCCGATTGTCTCGACGGATTCGACTGTGATTCCGTAGCGGAACTTCACTCCGTGCTTCTCCGCGGCTGCTGCCATGGCTTGCGGGACAGCGTGCATGCCGCCCTTGGGGAAGAAGACGCCGGCTACCGAGTCCATATAAGCGATCACTGCGTAGATCGCTAGCGCGTCGTACGGAGAAAGACCCGCGTACATTGCCTGGAAGGAATACACGCGCTCGGTTCTTGGATCCTTCAAGTATTCACGAACTTTGGGGGCCAGCTTGCGAAAGCCACCGATGGCAACGAGCTTCGCCAGGTCCGGAGTGAGCAGGTCCAGCGGTGAATCGATGTTGCGATCGATGAAGTCCTTCATCTCGTACTTGTACAGATCCGAGACGAAGTCCACGTAGCGCCGATAGCCAGCTGCTTCCTCAGGCCCGATGACAGTGGCAATCTCTTCGGCCATCTCATCGACGTCGGAATGCACGTCCAGTACCGAGCCATCGGGGTAGAAGGCCCGATAGAGGGGCGAGATGGGGGACAGTTCGAGCCAGTCCTCCATCTTCTCCCCGAGGCAGTCGAAGGCGTCTGCGATGAGATCGGGCATGGTCAAGACGGTGGGCCCGGTATCGATGCGGTAGGTGCCGTCGCTGCTGTGGAGTTGGATCTGGCCGGCTCGCCCCCCGGGAATGTCTTCTCGTTCGAGCACGGTCACAGAGCGGCCGGCACCGGCCAGCCGCATGGCTGCGGACAGCCCGGCGAGCCCGGCACCCACGATCACCACTTCGTCGGTCGGTCCGGTCACGGTCCGGGGCGTGAGCCACGGCATGAACCGAGTGGCCTGAGACGTCAGTGACATCGTTCTCCTTGTGTGGACGGTTCGGACGGACGACTTGTTTGTGCGGGTCCTCGTGCGGGACCCCTAGTCTGCCCGGTCCTACAGACTTCGGCGCGTTGCGGCGAACGCGAGGCCGGTGAGGACCTCGCGGGCCTCGCCGCTGATGCTCTCGTTGTTCAGCGATTCCAGGGACTGCTGCAGCAACCCCTCGATCATCGATTCGGTGCTGGCGAGGGCCCCGGTGTCTTCGATGATCGAACGCAGGGTGGTGACTCCGCTCGCGTCGAGTCCGGGATCACCGAGGAGTGCTCGCAGGTGTCCGCGTTGGGTGTCATCTGCGCGCTCGGTTGCCAAAGCGATGAGCACCGTTCGTTTGCCTTCACGAAGGTCATCGCCAGCCGGCTTGCCGGTCTGCTCGGGATCCCCGAATACTCCCAGGACGTCGTCGCGCAGTTGGAAGGCTTCACCGAGGGGGAGTCCGTAACCGCTGTAGGCATCGAAGACCGACTGTGGTGCGTTCGCTAGCGCCGCACCGATGTGGAGCGGGCGCTCGATCGTGTACTTCGCGGATTTGTAGCGGACTACCTGAAGCGCCCGGTCCACGGAGCCACCGCCGCAGGCTTGCTCGAGGAGGTCCAGGTACTGCCCAGCCATGAGTTCCGAGCGCATCTCGTCGTAAATCGCCTTCGCGCGATGCAGCGTTTCGCGTGGGAGATTGGCGGTGAGGAGTACTTCATCGGCCCAGGACAAGCAGAGATCACCGAGCAAGATCGCCGCCCCGACTCCGAAGGACTCCGGCGAGCCCAGCCACTGCTCACCTCGATGCAGGCCGGCGAAGCGCCGGTGTGCTGCGGGCAAACCACGCCGAGTATCCGAGCCGTCCATGACGTCGTCGTGGATGAGTGCGCACGCTTGCAAGAACTCCAGCCCGGTCACTGCGTGCAGGACAGCGTCGTCGTGGGTTGACACGTCTGTTGGGTCGACGGCGCCTCGCCAGCCCCAGTAAGCGAAGGCAGGACGTAATCGCTTCCCGCCGGCGAGCAGATCGCTGAGCGCGCTGACAAGGGGCTCCATGTCCGTGCTCACGGCGGCGAGCAGGGCACCTTGGCGAGCAAGGACGCCATCGATGGTTGTCTGGACCCGAGGTCGGAGATCGGCAACGTCCAGGGGTGCTCGAACCCTCTCGCTCACGCTCAGAGCATCGCTGAGGTCGCCGTGCATCGGGTCAGCGTAGCGATCTACATGCAAGCGTCAGGCGCGTCCGATGAGGTCGGCGGTGATCTCCGCCCCCATGCCCACGAGCGGCAGGCCTCCGCCGGGGTGCGTGCTCCCGCCCACCAGGAACAGCCCCGGGATGGGGGATCGGTTAGCGGGCCGAGCGAAGGCGGCGCGAGAACCGTTGCTCGAGGTTCCGTAGATCGAGCCCCCTGGAGCCCGCGCGTCGCGTTCGAGGTCTGCAGGTGTGCGAATTTCCTGCCACACGATTCGATCCCGAACATCCATGCCGCGCTGCGCAAGGAGATTCAAAATCCGATCGGCGTAGGACTGGGCCAATTGCGGTGATGACCAATCGACACCGCGATCGGGATCGTGCCGCGGCGCGTTCACCAGGATGAACCACGATTCATGATCTGCATCCGGACGCATCGCCGGATCATCAGGTGCGCACACGTAGATTGCCGGATCGTCGACCGGATGTGGATCCTTACCGAAGATGGCATCGAATTCAGCGTTGTAGTCCTCCGGGAACCACACGTTGTGGTGCAGCAAACCCGGCGTGCGACCACGAACGGCGAGCAACAGCACGAAACCGGCCAGACTCGCGTCGCTGCGTTTGATGCTGCGTGCGGGCTCCTTGGCTCGGGGATCGTCGATCAGTTCGCCGTAGACCGTTCCGGCGTCGGCGTTGGCCACCACGATGTCCGCGCGCAGTACTTCACCGTTCGCGATCACCCCGGTCACGCCCGCTGCATCGGTGGTGATCGACGTGACGTCCATACCTGTGCGCACGTCCACTCCGCGTTCCAGGCATCGCCGGAGTAGCGCGTCGGCAAGCGTCCCGAGTCCACCGCCGAGATGCCACGCACCGAATTCCTGCTCCACGTATGGAACGGTCGCGAGCACCGCGGGAGCCCGGCGGGGATCGGATCCGGTGTACGTCGCATATCGATCCAGCAAGGTCACCGCGCGCCGGTCGGAAAGCGTCGACTCACCGAGATTCCGCAGACTCGACCACGGCGCGATGGTGCGAACGTCGGCCGGCTTGGCCAGCGGCAAGAGGCTCTTCCAGCCCTGCAACGGTGCCTGCAAGAAGGGGCCACGGGTGAGTTTCCACATGCGACCGGCACGATCCATGAGCGCTCGCCACTCATCTGCGCTTCGCCCGCCGAGGCCATCGCCCAGAGCCATGGCACATCGCGCCGGATCGACACCGGGCATCGTGACCATTGCCCCATCGGCGAAGTGATACCCGAAGGCCGGCTCCACCGGCTGCAGATCCACTTCCTCCTCAAGCGGCTTGCCCGTCTTCAGAAACAGATCTCGATACACCGCGGGCAGCGTGAACAGACTCGGCCCGGTGTCGAAGGCGAAACCATCACGTCGATACGTGGCGAGTTTCCCGCCCACCCGATCGGATTGTTCGAGCACCGTCACGCTGTGACCTTTCACCGCCAGACGCGCGGCGGTGGCAAGACCGGCAGCTCCGGCGCCGACGACGATCACTGTGCTCATGTGTTTCGCCTCATGATTAGACGCTGCGGCCCTTCCACTGCGCAGTGCCCGTCAGGTGACGCCACCACGAGAGTTTGTTGATGACGACGAACGCGACGATGGATGCTGGATGCGCGAGCGAATCGGGAAGTTCCCGTTCGCCGGTATGCCGGGCAACGAGCAACCGACCGGTGACTCCCGCGCCATAGCCCAGCACGCCCCAGGCACGGGTGCTGTCGCGCCCGAACACGACAGCGAGAGCAGGCACGACGTACAGACCGATCAGCAGCGAATTCACCATCACTGATCCGACAGGTCCACCGAATGCCCGCCACGCGGACTTCGTATAGCCGTCGATGAGATCGGTCGAGGACTCATACATCCGGCAGGTGGCAAGTTCCGAACCATCGACCGTCACAGCCCGCAGTCCGGCTTCGCGAATGCGCCGCATCAGCGCGACGTCCTCGATGACGTCATCGCGAACCGACGCGTGCCCACCGATCATGCGGTAGGCCGATGCGTCGAACACCAGTAGCTGTCCGTTCGCCACCGACATCGATGCCCACTGGCGCGTTTCGGCAACGCGCAGTGGGACTGTCGTGGCCCACGACCACACCAGCAGCGGCTGCACGAGCCTTTCCAGCAGACCCGATGCTTCCTGGCGTGGATAGGGCGCCACCAGATCTAAATCACCCGAGCGAAGTTCGTGCACCAGCGATGCGATGGCCATCGGCTCGAGACGTACGTCGGCATCCAGGAAAACCAGAACATTCGCGTCCACCGCATCGCTCAGGCGCGCGCAGGCGTAGTTCTTGCCGAGCCAACCCGGGGGAGGGGCGACGTCGGCTTCTTCGAGCACGTGAACACGGGAGTCTTTGTCGGCGATCGACTTGGCGATGATGGCCGTCGCATCATGTGATCCGTCGTCGAGCACATGGATCTCCAGGTGCGCAACTCCTTGCTGCTTGCGAACACTCTCGATGGTGGCTCCGATGCTTTGTTCTTCGTCCCGCGCCGGGATGAGCACCGCAACCGTCTCGGTCACGTCATCGATGGGAGGTTGGGGTCTACGCAAGCGTCGGAGGTTCCACGCAGTGTGGACTGTCAAGGCTGTTGCGCCGATGGCCAGCCAGGGGATGAGCCTCTTCACCACTGTGGTTGGCTCCACAGTCGCCAGGCCCACGGAATGACCACTAGTCCCATTGCGAGTCCACCCCAGATAGCCACCGTGGGACGCCCGAAGAAGACGGCGGCCGCGAGGATGTTGGATGCGAACGTCCATAGCAACATGGCGTTGGGCACCGAATCATTGGCGGCCTTGCGAGGTAGGCGGTCCAGCAAGAACATCAGCACGATCCCACCGAGCCACCAGCCCAGGAAGTTCTGCAGCGGGATTCCGTCGATGCCAGGTAGTTCCCAACCGATGGTCTGCCAGACCCAGTAGCCCTCGCCCACCATCTGCGGGTCCAAGAAGAAGTCCCATGCCATCAGTAACCAGCCGCCGATAAGTGCAACACCCAAGGTCGTGCTCGATAGGCGCTGAACGGCGAGCAGCATCGGGTAGGCCACCATCGACCAGGCCATGGGAATCAGGATCGGAACACCGAGCACTCTCGGCCCCAAAGCCTCGGTGTAGATGTAGTCGCCGAACGGGAACTGCGTTGTGGTGCCGAGGAATTCGATGAGCCAGCCGAAGCCAATAGTTATCGCGACATAACCGGCGGTCCACGGCAGTCCGCGGTTGATGTACGCATGCGAGACCGAAGTCAGGAAGAAGGCCGTTACCGATACTGCCGTGACGATCACCCGGGCATCTGCCGACACCAGAATCCAGATGATCTGCGCCAGGATCGTGATGGCGGCGAACAGGACGGGTATCAGGCGAATCCACCTATTGCCCCCGCGCCCGGACTCGGGGCGAGGCCCCAGATAGACGCGTTGGCTCATGTGAAATGAGCATAGGCGGCCCTTCGGCGTTAGCGTTGAGCCATGGGTGAGGCTTCGATCCGTGCAGACATTGTCGACACAGGTCACAAGTACCGCCGAGCCGGGAAGATCGTGATCAACGCGCCGGCTTCGGAGATCTTCGACATCATCGCCGACCCGTATCGGCATCCGGAATTCGATGGTTCGGGCACGGTGAAGAAGGGTTTCTCCGGACCGCACCGATTGAGCAAGGGCGCTACCTTCGGCATGGACATGAAGATGGGCTTCCCCTACAAGATCAAGAACACCGTCGAGGAGTTCGACGAACCCGCGCGCATCGCCTGGCGGCACGCCGGCAGGCATCGCTGGCGTTACGAACTGCGCGCGATCGATGACAACTCAACCGAGGTGACCGAGACCTTCGACGGTTCCACCGCGCTGTTTCCGCCGGCCCTTAACCTCATGAATGCCTACGACAAGAACCAGATGGCGATCCTGAAGAGCCTCGTCAGGCTTAAGTCTCTGGCTGAAAGTGACCAGGTTGCTTGATCAGACCGAGGGCTGGTCGCGCGAGGTTGTTGGTGCAACTCAGGGCGCTTTGCAGCCGTTAGCAAACGTGGAACGGGCTGCCCCAATGGCCGCCTATATGAAGTACGTCGCGCGTTTCTGGGAATTGGCGCCCCTGAGCGTCGTCGGGCCCTGCGACATGCGTGGCAAGACATGGATGGCCCATCGAGTTTGGAGCTTGGTAGCGCTGCAACGTCACTCATGGAGCTTCCCGAACGCGAGTATCACTACGCGGCCTATGACCTGATTCAGCGTTATCGCTCGAGCGCGGACGAGTACTTCCTGGATGGGTACGTCACCACACTGCTGACTACCAAGCCGTGGTGGGACACAGTGGACGGTCTCGTCACGGCTGCTGTGAGTCCGTTGTGTCGGGAGTTCGATGCCGATTGGCTTATTGATGAGTGGTCAGAGTCGGGGAACCGTTGGCTCATCCGTGCGGCTATCACTCACCAGCGTGGTTGGAAGAGCGAGACGAACATCGATCGCATCTTGCACCTGTGCAATCGACATTGGAGCGACGGGGAGTTCTTCATCGCGAAGGCCATCGGCTGGGCCTTGCGAGACATTGCCTTGTTGGACCCAGCCGGAGTTAAGGAGTTCCTAGCCGATCAGGTGGGAAGGAACGTCGTGGCGGAACGGGAAGCCCTTCGGGGGCTGTCTGCGCAAGCAGCATCGAAAAAGGGATCGCCTCGGGCTCGCCCCTGACGGGATAAGACCTCGATCGACCCGGACTTTGAGAAGCAAGAGACGGCCGGACCTGAGGAGGCGGAGGTAGGGTTGTTGGCATGTCAAACGCATCGTCCGCTAAGCACTGGGATAGCGCCCGTGACCTTGTGGGGAGTGAAGCCCCGACGTCGGATGACTTCCCTACGACGCTTGCTGGAGAGCCGTTGGATTCCGTTGACAAGATCAGGGATTACCTCGCTGCTTGACCTTTCACGTTCTGCTTAGGCGAGCGCGTGGGCACTGCTCGGTCGAACCCAACTTTCGATCCTGATCGCATTTTGGAGATCCTGGACCGACATGGTGTCGACTATGTGCTTGTCGGTGGGGTGGCCGCACGGGTCTATGGGGCAGAACGCGCAACGGCTGACATCGACTGCGTGCCGGCAACCGATGAAGAGAACCTTCAGCGCCTGGCTGACGCGCTCGTTGAATTGGATGCCCGCTTGCGAGTGGGAGGCATGACCGATGACGAGGCACGGAAACTTCCGTTGCGTCTGGATGCCGCGACCCTTGCAGCCTTCGGCAGCTCCACGTGGACTACAGACGCTGGTCCCCTCGACCTGCTCGTGGAACTTCGAGATCCATCCGGTGGGCGACACCCCTACGGCGACCTTGTTTCGCGGTCACTGGATGTCAGCGTGGGTGATCTCACTATCAGCGTCGCGTCGCTCGACGACATCATCGCCTCCAAGAAGTACGCGGGTCGACCGAAGGACCTTGACGCTCTGCCTGAACTTCAGGCGCTCCGCGACGAAGACAGCGATTGACGCAGTCGTTAACTGCCGACCTCGGCGGCGGCACCGCCAGTGATGCGT
>JAQCBM010000034.1 GCA_027729865.1 Actinomycetota bacterium | reverse complement strand
GGCTGGTCCCCGCCGACTTCGCCGGCACCGGCGCGGTTGATGCCGGGTCGGACAAGGGCGGGGGTGCGGATAAATACGTACCGCAGCGCCCCGGTGCTTTCGATGGTCGTGAAGTGATCATCCCGCGCGACCAGCTGGCCGAGCGCCTGGCGTCCTGGGATTCGCAGGCCGGGACGTGGGCATGGAACGCCCTGCGCGTTGCCGCGGCGGTTCCCCGCATGGGTTTCGAAACCGACCATCGCACGTTGCCGCACGAGGTCGGCTGGATCGGACCGGGCGTGCACCTGGCCAAGGGCTGTTACCGCGGTCAAGAAGCTGTGGCCCGCGTGCACAACCTCGGCCACCCGCCACGGCGGCTAGCCCTGGTGCACCTTGACGGTTCGGTGGACAACGCCCCCGCTCACGGATCTGTGGTGCAGTGGAACGGCAAGGACATCGGTTGGGTGGGAACCGGCGGCCAGCACTACGAGCTCGGCCCCATCGCCACGGTCATCATCAAACGCTCGGTCCCCGTTGATGCCGAACTCGATGTAGTGACACCCGATGGCGTGATGCGCGCCAGTCAAACGCCCGTAGTCCTGGGCTGAATTCCCTGGGCGACTCGCTACTCAACTTCGACGATCACCGTCATCGGTCCGTCGTTGGTGAAAGTCACCTGCATGTCCGCACCGAACCGGCCGGTGGAAACCTCCGCACCCATGCCGCGCAGTGCCTCGGCTACTGCATCGACGAGCGGCTCGGCAAGCGGTCCAGGAGCGGCGCGATCCCACGTGGGTCGCCGCCCTTTCTTCGTCTCTGCATACAGAGTGAACTGACTGATCACCAACACTGGTAAGCCGAGGTCCTTCGCCGACACTTCTTTGGGCGATGACGGAGGCAAGCACGCCAGGTCGCGCGCGTGGTGATGTTCGAAGATGCGCAGGCCGTAAACCTTGTCGGCGATGGTTGCTGCCTTTGCAGCGTCGTCGTCGTGGGTAACACCCACCAAGAGCACGATGCCCGGCCCATCGAAGGAGCCGACCACTTCCCCGGCAACGCTCACCCGGGCGTCTCGTGCACGTTGGATGATCGCTCGCATCGGCACAGCGTGCCACTTCATCGGTTGTTCATGTGTTCCCCGTACGTTCAGCGTGTGTCAGCAACGGATGAACCGACACACAGCGACCCACCGAGTCGACTCACCCGATCGCTCGGATTGGGCGGTGCTGCGGTGGTGGGTGTCAGCGCCATGGTCGGCACGGGCGTATTCGCTGTCTGGCAGCCAGCCCTGGATCGGGCGGGAACCTGGCTCATCGCAGCGGTGGTGATCGCCGGGTTGGTTGCTTCGTTGAACGCGACCTCCACCGCGCGGCTAGCTGCTCGTTTTCCGCGCGCCGGTGGCGTGTATGCCTATGGACGCGCCCAACTCAATCGACCCGCCGGCGTGCTCGCTGGTGTGGTGTTCATCATCGGCAAAACGGCGTCGGCTTCGGCAGCTGCGTTGACAATCGGGCTGTATGTCTGGCCCGAAAACGCCAAGACCGTTGCCTTCGTTACGATCGCTCTCGTCCTTGCGCTCAACTTGCGCGGAGTGGTGCGTTCCACTCGCGTTGCTGCAGTGATGGTGACGATCGTGATCGCGATCCTGCTGCTGTTCACGGGCCTCGTCGGCGCGCAAGTCCTTTCACAGCCAGATGTCACGTTGCCGCAAATCGACACCAACCCAGTGAGCGTGCTCGCGGCGAGTGCACTGATCTTCGTTGCGTTCGCCGGGTACGCCCGCATCACCGTGCTCGGCGAGGAAGTTCGCAATCCTGCGCGCGTGATCCCGCGTGCTGTGGCGATCTCCTTCGCGATCGTTCTTGCCCTCTACGTGCTCATCGCGGTCATCGTTACCGCCGCAGTTGGCCGCGGCATCACCGTCGGTCCGGCCGCGCTCGCGGACATTGCCGAATCCGAAGTTGGTTCGTGGCTGCGTTCGGGGCTCGTCGTCGCGGCGGTGCTCGCTGCCGGCGCAGTCCTGCTGAGCTTGATAGCGGGCGTGGGGCGCACGCTGTTCGCGATGGCCGATGCTGGTGACGGACCGCGGTTCTTCGCCGCTGTGGGGGAGTCGACCAAGGTTCCGTATCGAGCGGAGATAGCGGCCGCGCTCGGCTCGGCGATCCTGGTGCTGCTCGGCGGACTGGTGCTGGCCCTGGGCGTTTCCGCGGCGATGATCTTGACCTACTACGCCATCTCGCACCTCGCGGCCATGCGTCTGGATCGGCGCCGAGGACTGGCGGGGGTTTTGGTGGGGGCCACTCCCTTTGTCGGGTTGGCCGGATGCGCGCTGCTCGTGGGAGCTCTTCTCGTGGGGTGACCCATCTCACGCTCGCTCCAGCAAGCACTCGCGCTTGCATCTGCAAGCACTTCGGGTCATACTCGAGACATGGCACGCATCAACGGGATCGGCGACTTCATCCGCGAACAGCGCGATCAAGCCCAGATGTCCCTTCGCCAACTGGCGAAGGCGGCAGAGGTCTCCAACCCCTATCTCAGCCAGGTCGAGCGCGGGCTGCGCAAGCCCAGCGCGGAAATCCTGAGCCGGATCGCCCAGGGCCTTCGCATCTCCGCGGAGACCTTGTACGTGCAGGCCGGGATCCTCGACGAACGTGAAGGTGATGAGGCGGTCACCACCGCCATCGCGGCAGACGCCACCTTGACCGAGCGGCAGCGCACCACGCTGCTGCAGATCTACGCCGCATTCCAAGCGGAGAACGCATCCGCCGGACGCACAGATAACGAGCAGCCGGAGAACCTGGACGCTCACGAAACAAAGGACGCATCATGACCGAAACACCCAAGAAGAAGACAGCCGCCAAGAAGACTGCCAGCACGAAGGCAACTAAGGCGACCACCAAGCCCGAAGCGAAGGAAACCGTGAAGCAGACATCGTCATTCCTGCCGTTCGACCTACCTTTTGATTTGCCGAAATTCGACTTGCCGAAGATCGAACTTCCCAAGATCGACGTCCCCAAGATCGACGTTCCGAAGTTCGATTTGCCGAAGGTGGACCTACCCAAGGTGGATGTACCGACTCAGGTCACCGATGCTGCCGAGCGTGGCCGCGATTTCGTCACCGACTCGGTGAAGTCCGCTCGCAGCGCTGCTGGTTCGGTCCGCAAGAACGTTGCCGAGACCGTTGTTCTGGTGCGCGAAGCCGTAGGCGTCTAACGCAACTGCTAATCGAACATGAAGGGCGCTGCCACCAGGCGGCGCCCTTCGTTCATGCGGCTCTCATCTTCGGCAGGTAGCGTGGAGACATGTTCGGTGCCGTGCAAAACATCGTCGTCCTCGCACTCTGGGTCGTTCTGCTGGGGGTGAAGGGGTTCGCGTTCGTTGAGTGCCTACGGGCGCCCACCGCTGCCTTCCCGGCGATCGGACGGCAAAGCAAGATCTTGTGGCTGGTTCTCACCGGGTTGGCGCTGCTCACCGGACTCGCGCCGAATCTCACCCTCAGCCTGTTCGGCATCGCCGGTGCGGTGATCGCACTCATCTATGTCTTCGATATCCGCCCGCGCATCAAATCCATCACCGGCCGCTAGGCGAGCTGCTCGATCAGCCCATGACTGCGACGATCGAGGTGGTGCGCGGTGACATCACCGAGCAGGCTGTCGATGCGATCGTCAATGCCGCCAACTCCAGTCTGATGGGTGGCGGTGGAGTGGACGGTGCGATTCATGCAGCCGCGGGCCCGCAACTGTTGACCGAATGTCAGGCGCTGCGGCGCGATCGGTTGCCGAATGGTCTGCCGGTCGGCAAAGCAGTGACTACCGGCGCCGGGCAACTTCCCACTCGTTTCGTGATCCACACCGTGGGCCCCAAACACTGGGAGTACCCGGACGGCGGTGTGGAACATCTCGTGAGTGCACACCGCAATTGCCTTGCCGAAGCTGATCGGGTTGGTGCTACTAGCGTGGCTTTCCCGGCCATCTCTTGTGGTGTCTACGGCTGGCAAGCGGCAGATGCCGCACCAGTTGCTGTGACAGCAGTACGCGAGTCGCTTGGTCGATTCCCGAACATTTCGTTGGTGCGCTTTGTTCTCTTCAACGACGACGCATACGAAACCTTCAGATCCGAGGTTGCAGCGAATCCGAGCTGAGTACGTCAGCTCGATTCGAGCGCGATCCGGATTCGCCGGAAGCCCTTGCCCTTGTTCTCCACCTTCTGCACCCGCATCCGACCCACTTGCCGGGTCGAGGCAACGTGCGTTCCGCCGTCTGCTTGCACGTCCAATCCCTTGATGTCCACGATCCGGACTATCTCGATACCTGGGGGTAGCAGGTTCGTTGCGGTTCGGATGATGTCGGGAATTTCGAAGGCCTGATCGCGCGGAAGTTCGTAGGCCTCGATTGCGCGGTCGGCATCGACTTCGGCGTTGCACGCGTCTTCGACTGCTTCCTTGAATCCCTCGGGCACGGATTCGAGGTTGAAGTCCAAGCGCCCCGTGAGCGGATCCATGTTCGATCCGGTGACCAGTGCACCGAAGTCGCGGAACACCACACCGGACAGCAAGTGCAGACCCGAGTGCGTGCGCATCAGCGCGGTTCGGCGATCGTCCTCGAGCGCGCCGCGGACGGCGGTGCCGACCGGGGGCAGGGGATCACCTTCGGCGGGAATCAAGCGAATGTCGTCACCGCGCCGGGCACCTTCGATGCGCGTTTGCACCCCGGCCCACAGCAGCACGCCGTGGTCGGGAGGCTGGCCACCACCGCCGGGATAGAACGCCGAGCGGTCCAACACGATGCCGTCGTCAGGATCACTCGCCAGAACAACCGCATCCCACTCGCGCAGCGTCGAGTCGAGAAGATCCAACCGCTCGGTGTGTAGGTGGCCCATCGAGGAACTCAGCCCTTGCCCTGTGCCGCAACTGCTGCTGCAGCGGTCGCGGCGGCTTCGGGGTCGAGATACTCACCGCCGCGAACGATGGGCTTCAGATCTGCGTCGAGTCGATAGACGAGTGGGATGCCGGTGGGGATGTTCAGTTCGGCGATGTCCGCATCGGAGATGCCATCTAGGTGCTTGACCAGCGCGCGCAGTGAATTGCCATGCGCCGCGACCAGAACGTTCTTGCCAGCCCGCAGATCCTCGGTGACGATCACGTCCTCCCAGTAGGGAATCATCCGCCGCACCACATCGGCGAGGCACTCGGTGGCGGGGCGGGCGTCTGGAGGCAGTGCCGCGTAACGCGGATCGTCGGTTTGGGCGTACGGATCATCCGGTGCGATCGGTGGCGGCGGTACGTCGTAACTGCGCCGCCAGAGCATGAACTGCTCCTCGCCGAATTCCTCGAGGGTCTGTTTCTTGTTCTTGCCCTGCAGCGCTCCGTAGTGCCGTTCGTTCAGTCGCCAATTGCGCTTCACCGGAATCCACATGCGATCGGCGGCTTCGAGCGCTAGCTGACTAGTCCGAATCGCGCGGGTAAGCAACGACGTATGCACAACATCCGGCAGCAGTCCCGCCTCGAGGAGCAGCTCGCCACCACGACGGGCTTCTTCGCGCCCCTTGTCAGTCAGATCGACGTCCACCCAGCCGGTGAACAGATTCTTGGCGTTCCATTCGCTTTCGCCATGGCGAAGAAGGATCAGGGTGTAGGGCGCATCGGTCATGATGCAATCCTGCCCGATAGGTGAATCGAGTCGCGGTAGCCGTCAGTTGCTTGGTTCAGTGAGATGGCGAAACGCTGCCAGATTGTCGGTGGGAAGGCCCGACTCCGTGCGCCATTGCCACTCTCGCTTGATCGCCGAGGCGAACCCAAGTTCGAGCAGCAGATTGAACGAGCCATCTGCGTATTCGCTGATGGCACCGAAAATATGATCGAGCTCCTCCTCATCCAGGGCTTTCAGGGGGAAGCGTCCGGTGAGGTAGATGTCGCCAAGGTGATCAACGCTGTACGCCAGTCCGTACATCCGCTTGTTGCGCTCGAGTAGCCAGCGATAAACGCCCTCGGTGTTCTCATCAGGCCGGCGTATCACGAAGGCGTTCACGGTCATGGCACGTTCACCGAAGGCGAGTGAGACGGTCGTGTGCAGTTTCTGTTCGCCCGGAACCACCACGGCGATCGACCGATCATCGATCGCCTCGAAACTCAGTTCGTGTGCCGTCAGAAATGACGTGACAACCGCAGGAACGCTAGGGCTCGACAACATGCTTAGGTCGTGGCCGCGAGACGATCACTGCGTTGGTCGGTCATCGCCGCTCGATAGGTGTCCAGCAATCCAACGGTGGTGCTTTCCCAACCGAACGCCGCTGCGTGCATTACAGCTCCGCTGCGCAACTCCCCGAGCAGCGTGGGGTCGTCGGCGAAGCGTTCGATCGCCGCGGCGTACGCGCGCGGGTCGTGTCCATCGATGAGGTAACCGCTCACGCTATGCGCAACAGCGGTGCGCAACCCACCTACGGCCGCGGCGATGACGGGCGTACCGCACGCTTGGGATTCCACTGCCACGAGTCCGAAAGATTCCGAATGCGAGGGAACCATCGTGACGTCGGCTGCGCGGTACAAATCTGCGAGTCCATCGCGAGATGTGGGGGACAGGAACGTGACGTTCTCGGTAATCCCAAATTCGCGTGTCATGTCGATGAGTGCTGTGGGTTTGTCGAGTCCGCTTCCGGATGGACCACCGCAGATCACCGCGCGCACCTTGAGATCTGGTCGGTTAGCCCGAGCTTGCGCAACGGCCTTAACGAGAATGTCGGGTGCCTTGAGCGGTTGGATGCGGCCGACGAACAGCACGATGAACTCATCCGGTGAAAGGCCCACGCGCTGTCGTGCTGCAATGTGATCGCCGGGCGTGAAGGTCTGCAAATCCACGCCGGGATGAATTACATCCACGCGCGAAGGATTGGCCCCGTACAGATCGACAAGTTGATCAGCCTCATTTGAGGTGTTAGCGGTCAACCTGCTCGCGATGTCCACCACCTGCTGTTCACCGATGATCCGGATCTCCGGCTCTGGTGTGTCACCCTGGGCCAGTTCGAGGTTCTTGACCTTCGCCATCGTGTGCATCGAATGCACAAGCGGTACCCGCCAGCGTTCGGATGCGAGCCACCCCACCTGGCCACTGAGCCAATAGTGCGAGTGGATGAGGTCGTACCAACCCTCGGATTTACTCGCCTCCACGCGCATAACTCCTGCAGTGACAGCGCATAACTGACCTGGCAGATCGCCCTTCACCAAACCTTCGAACGGCCCGGCGGTGATATGCCGAACCAAAACCCCGGGTGCGAGTTCAACGGTGGGGGGAAGGGACGACGACGTTCCCCGCGTGAAGATCTCCACCTCGGTACCTGCTTCGGCGAGCCGCTTGGCCGTCTCTACGACGTACACGTTCATGCCCCCGGCATCGCCGGTTCCAGGTTGATCCAGCGGTGACGTGTGAATGGAAAGCATCGCGATCCGTCGGGGAGTCGCTGAAGCACCGGCTCGAATTCGCTGCTTTGCGCCGAGCGGTCGAACTACGGACATCCCAGTAGTGTCCCGTACCCGTCCCGATGTGGCTACCGAGGCCTTGTTTGGCCCATGCGTGACCTAGCGACCGGCTTGATCCTCAAGAGATACCGCAACGTAGGGCTCGCCGGTTACGATGGTCACCACTCGGCGCGAAACCGAGACCGCGTGGTCGGCGTAGCGCTCGTAGAAGCGAGACAGCAGCGTGACATCGATAGCTTCTTCGACCCCGTATTTCCAGCTCGGCGACAGCACGATCGTGAACAGTTCGCGGTGCAGTCGGTCCATCTGTTCGTCATGTTGAGCGATATCTGCGCACAGCGCCACATCTTTGGTGGCGATGACCGAACCCGTCTTGGACACGATTGCCTCGGCCAGGGCACCCATCTCGGCAAAGGTGGCGCGTAGCTCCTGCGGAACCGCCACCTTCGGAAAGCGCATCCGAGCCTGCTTGGCCACGTGTTCGGCGAGGTCACCCATGCGCTCGAGGGAACTGGCGATGCGAAGGGCACCGATGATCACGCGCAAATCCGTGGCGACTGGTTGCTGCAGAGCAACGAGTTCGTAGCAGCGTTCCTCGACGTCGCTGGCTAGGGTGTCGACCTTGGCGTCGAAATCGATGACGGCCTCGGCCAGGGGCAGATCGGCGTCCAGGAGTGCTTGAGTAGCTCTATTCATGGCCGACCCCACTAGGCGCGTCATCTCGACGAGGTCATCGTTGACTCGATCCAACTGCTCGTAATAGGCCGCTCGCATGACTCCGCCTTGATGTTCGAGGGCACCTAAAGGGGTTCCCTAAGGAAACGTGTTCCGTCAGGCTACGCCCACAAGGCAGCATTCCTTGTCCACAACATGAACAACAGCCGTCCGAAAAGCGAAATTTCGGTTTCGTAGATGAACGCTGGGCCAAACATGTGCTGCTGGAGCCTTGGAGAGTGAGCCCGAAGACTCCACCGGACCTATCCTTCGCTCGTGGCACTGCGTAGACGAGCGGGCGTCGATACCCCCGGCGCGAACCGTTCGTCCGATGTTCGCCCAGCCGTTCCCGACGAAGTCATCCGCGTGCTCTCCGTGTTGCCATCGGCTTCGATTGTCACAGCACCCGACGGCTCGGTGTTGCGCGCGAGTTCCCGTGCGCTGGCCCTGGGTTTGGTGAACCGCAGTGCCTTGACCATCCCGGACATCGTGCGATTGGTTGAGCGAGTCAGCGACGACGGCAACGCCCGCGAGCAGGAGATGCGGGTGCGCAGACCACCGCTGGGTCGTGAACTTCTGGAACTGCGCGTGCGTGCAGCGGCGTTGGGCACCGGCGCGATTTTGATCTTGATCGACGACCTCGCCGAGGAGCGCCGCGTCGACGCTGTTCGCCGTGATTTCGTGGCGAATGTCAGCCACGAACTGAAAACCCCCGTGGGCGCGCTGTCCCTTCTTGCCGAGACCGTTCTCTCGGCCGCCGATGATCCGGAGCAGGTGCGCCACTTCGCCGAGCGTATGCAGATGGAGGCAACGCGCCTGAGCAGTTTGATCCAGGACGTCATCGACCTCTCGCGTCTGCAGAGCGATGATCCGATGACGCGTGCGGAAGTGGTGAAGGTCGACGAACTCATCAACAGGGCTTTCGACGAAGTACGCACACTGGCCACGAGTCGGGAGATCGAACTGATCCGCAGCGAGGATTCCGGCGGGGAGATCTACGGTGATCGTGGACAGTTGCTGACCGCCCTACGCAATCTCCTCACCAACGCGATCGTGTACTCGCCGCAGCACACCCGCGTTGCCGTCTCCTCGCGACTCCACGAGGGAATCGTGGAAATTGCAGTCAAGGACCAGGGCATCGGAATTCCCGGGCACGATCTCGACCGCATCTTCGAGCGCTTCTACCGCGTGGATCCGGCCCGATCGCGGAGTACGGGCGGAACCGGACTGGGCCTGGCGATCGTCAAGCATGTCTGCCAAAACCACGGTGGTGAGTGCACGGTGTGGTCCGAAGTGAATACCGGTTCAACGTTCACCCTGCGCTTGCCTGCGTACGACCCCCAAATCGGTTCAACGCGAGATCCGCAGGAGTTTGAAGTGGATATCGTTGCGATCCCTGACCAAGGAGGACGTCGATGACTCGGGTATTGGTCGTCGAAGACGAGGAGTCTTTCTCCGAAGCCTTGACCTTCATGCTCGAACGTGAGGGCTACGAAGTTGTTGTTGCCGCCGATGGCAACACAGCGTTGGAGCAATTTGAAAAGGCCGGCCCCGATTTGATTCTCCTGGACTTGATGCTTCCCGGACTGCCGGGTACCGAAGTGTGTCGACAGATCCGCACCCGCTCGCAGGTGCCGATCATCATGCTCACCGCGAAGGACGGCGAGGTCGACAAGGTGGTGGGGCTCGAACTCGGTGCCGACGACTACGTCACCAAGCCGTTCTCCTCTCGCGAATTACTAGCACGACTTCGTGCGGTGCTGCGCCGGCACGGTGACCTCGATGAACTGCTACCCGCTGCCGTCGAAGCAGGTCCGGTTCGGATGGACGTTGAGCGACACGTGGTGACGGTTCGCGGTGAACAGGTCACCATGCCGCTGAAGGAGTTCGATCTGCTCGAGATTCTGGTCCGCAACTCCGGACGTGTGCTCACGCGCGCGCAACTTATTGATCGCGTGTGGGGCTCGGACTACGTGGGCGACACGAAGACACTCGACGTCCACGTCAAGCGACTACGCGCGAAGATCGAACAAGACCCGGCGCACCCGGTTCACCTAGTGACGGTCAGAGGCCTCGGTTATAAGTTCGAAAACCAGTAGCGGTACGTCGAGACCTGCACTTTCCGTCATATTTCGTCGAAATTTTGACGCAAACTGCAGGTTTCGGTGGTTATGCAGCCGGCGGAACCGGCTCGATGCCCTCGTAGTAACCGTCAGCCGGCACCACCAGGACTTCAACTTCCACGATCCCGGCGCGTTCGAACTGCAGCGCCACCGGAACGTACGTGCTCGCTGCTGCGGCGAAGTCGTAGGAGTTGATCCAGCGCTCAGCCTCGAAGCCGAAGCCCACCGACTCCGCGGGAAGAAGTTCCACGATGTCACCGGTGACGTAGGCCGGAATACCGTCGATCTGCACTCCAAGAAGTGCATCCGGTTCCGGATCGCCATTGATGATGCGGGTGATCAACGTGGCACTGGCCGAGCCCTCCGGGCCGGCGACCAAGGTCAGGTTCTCGGCGCGAACATTGCCCACCTGCGCCTGGACACCATTGCCGGACAACTGCGCGTTTTGGATGTTCGTCTGTGCGCCCATCCCGTTGAAACAGCCCGTGAGGGCCAAGGAGGAGGCCAAGAGGCCTGCCGACAGGAGGACGGTGGTTGCTCGACGTGTGCGCACGACCGCAGAATATCGGTCGGAACCCCGGTGGTAGAATTGCCGTTCTGGAAAGGGGTTCCACTCAATGGCATTCAACGTCGGAGACACGGTCGTCTACCCGCACCACGGCGCAGCAGTGATCGAATCGGTCGAGATGCGCAAGATCAAGGGAGAGGATCGGGAATACCTGGTTCTCCGCGTGGCGCAAGGCGATCTCACGGTTCGGGTACCTGCTGACAACGTCGATCTCGTAGGGGTTCGTGACGTTGTGAATGCTGAAGGGCTCGACAAGGTGTTCAACGTCCTTCGTCAGCCGTACACCGAGGAGCCCACCAACTGGTCCCGCCGCTACAAGGCGAACCTCGAGAAGCTGGCTTCCGGCGACGTCATCAAGGTTGCCGAGGTGGTCCGTGATCTGTTCCGGCGTGAGCAGGAGCGCGGTCTGTCTGCTGGTGAGAAGCGGATGCTCGCCAAGGCTCGCCAGATCCTGGTGAGTGAGTTGGCGTTGGCTGAGAAGACGGATGAGGACAAGGCCGAAGCCATCCTCGACGAAGTCTTGGCCTCCTGATCCGCGAGCTCGCACTCAAGCGCTCTAGGCCATGAGCAGCGCACCGCCGCACGGTCGCGTCGCTGCACTCGTTCCCGCCGCCGGCAAGGGTGAACGCCTCGGTCCCGGGGCT
>JAQCBM010000033.1 GCA_027729865.1 Actinomycetota bacterium | reverse complement strand
CGCTGGCTTCATCCATGGGGCCTTGATCAAGGCGGAGCCCCAGGAGGAAGTTGTAGGCCTGCCCGACCACCGGGCCGGGTGGAATATCGAGAATCTCCATGATCTGCCTGCCGTCAAGGTCGGGCCGGATCGCTGCAAGTTCCTCCTCTTCCGAGAGTTTCTCAATGCGCTTCTCAAGATCGTCGTAGGCCCGCTGCAACGTCATCGCGCGCTTGCGGTTGCGCGTGGTGCTGTCCGCTCGAGTGAGTTTGTGCAGGCGGACGAGTTGATCACCAGCATCGCGTACATACCGACGAACCGCTGCATCGGTCCACTCACCGGTGCCATAGCCGTGGAAGCGCAGATGCAATTCCACCAACTTTGAAACGTCATCGGTGAGGTCGTTGGGGTAACGCAAAGCTTGCATACGCTTCTTGGTCATCCGTGCACCAACCACCTCATGGTGGTGGAAACTCACCTTGCCCCCGGCCTCGAATCGTCGGGTCTTGGGCTTGCCGATGTCGTGCAACAGCGCGGCAAGACGCAAAGTGAGGTCGGGTTCGCACGTGGGCTCATGCACCTTCTCCAGCGTCATCGCCTGTTCAAGAACGGTGAGGGTGTGTTCGTACACATCCTTGTGGTGATGGTGCTCGTCTTCCTCCAGCCGAAGAAGTGGCAACTCCGGAAGTACGTACTCAGCAAGCCCTGTATCGACCAATAGCGTTAATCCGATACGCGGGTGGTCGCTCATCACGATCTTTGTCAGTTCCTCGCGTACCCGTTCGGCTGAAACAATCTCGATGCGCTCACCCTGCTGCTGCATCGCGGTGATGACGTCGTCGTCGACCGTGAAATTCAACTGAGCTGCGAAGCGAGCCGCGCGCATCATGCGTAAGGGGTCGTCATCGAAGGACTGCTGCGCGGTGCCGGGCGTGCGGATACGTCGCCGCGCAAGATCCTCGATCCCGTCGAATAGGTCGACGAATTCCATCGCCGGCAAAGTCAGTGCCATCGCGTTGATGGTGAAGTCGCGCCGGAGCAGGTCCTCGGATAACTCGGTGCCGAAGGACACTTCGGGCTTTCGTGACTCGGGGTCATAGGCCTCGGACCGGTAGGTAGTGATCTCGACCTCGCGGCCATCGATCCGGGCACCCACCGTCCCGAAGCGAATCCCGACATCCCAGGTGGTGTCTGCGAAACCCTCGAGCAGCGCAAGCACCTGCTCGGGGTGAGCGTCGGTGGTGAAGTCCAAGTCGGTTGCCTCGGTCAGTCGGCCCAGGAGTGAATCCCGAACCGGGCCCCCCACGAGGGAAATCTGGTGTCCGGCGGACTCGAAGTGCTCACCGATCCGCTGGAGCAACCCAGCCACGGGAGTCAATGAGGCCAACGCCTGCTTACGCAGAACCTGGAGATTGCCGGACACGACGCACAAGGCTAGTGCGGGCTGCGGTTTATCCTCGCCCCATGGCCCGCCGCACTGTTGAGGAGACCTCCGCCGGGGGGCTGGTCCTGGACTCCGAGCATCGCGCTGCACTGATCGGGCGCACCAACAGCCACGGCAACCTCACCTGGTCACTGCCCAAAGGGCATCTTGAAGAGGGGGAATCCCTCGAGGCGGCAGCTGTTCGGGAGGTCACCGAGGAGACCGGGATCGCAGGACGGGTCGTGGCGCCCCTGGGGGTAATCGACTTCTACTTCACCGCGGAAGGCCAGCGAATCCACAAGACGGTTCACCATTACTTGATGCTGGCCGAGGGCGGGGAATTGAACAGCGACGATGTCGAGGTGGATGAGGTGGCCTGGGTTCCCCTAGCCGAATTGCCGGATCGACTCGCCTACGCCGATGAACGCCGCCTCATCGCGCAGGTGCCCCAGTTACTGGCCGATGCCAGCTAGGCGCAGACCGACTTCGATTGCGCTTGCCGCAGGATCGGCGGTCAAGCGGTTCACAGTGCTCGTCGTGACAACGGTCGTCACGTGCGGGCTGGTGCTTGCCGCTCCAGTCACCACTGCGCACGCAGTTGTCGACGCCCCGATTGGTGTGGTTATCGATCGACTCACTCCCATCGTTCCCACGACCGAGGACAACCTGCGCATCGAGGGTCGGATCGTCAACAACACCGGCGACGTCATGTCCGACGTGTCGATCCAACTTCGATTGTCATCGGAGCCGATCACTGCGCGATCACAGATCACCAACGTTCGTGGTGCACCGCTGGAGACAGAAGGTGACGATCCGACGAACGCCGCCATTGATGCAACACGCACCCCCATCACGGACACGATTGCCCCGCGCGGGCAAGAGACATTCTCGCTGCGCATCCCGTTCTCGCAGTTGCCGCTCGCCGGTAACGGTGTGTACGCCTTGGGTGTCGAGGTCTTGGCTGCGCGTCGGGGAGCGCAGGTTGACGAAGGTGAACGTCGGCAAGGCATCGTGCGTACCTTCGTGCCCTGGTTCCCGGATCCGGTGGATCCGGTGCAGTTGGTGTGGCTGTGGCCACTTGCCGATTGGCCCGCGCGCGAAGCAAACGGCATCTTCTTGAACGACCAAACCCCACGAGCTGTTTCCGCAGGTGGCCGGCTGGCCACGCTCGTGGATTCGGCCTCGTTGCAGCCACGGTCGGTCAGTTGGTTCGCAGACCCCGCGCTTTTGCAGTCCGTGCAGGACATGACAGACGGCTACCAAGTCAGGCGTGGTGGTCAGGTTGTGGTGGGGGATCGCAGCAGCGACGCGCAGGCGTGGCTGCAGTCCTTGCAGGCGGCACTAGAACAAGCTCAGCTGCCGGCCACTACGAATCCCACCCTTCGGGTGTTGCCGTACGCAGACGTCGATGCCGTCGCACTCACTCGGGCCGGAATGACCACCGATGTTGTTCGATCCATAACGCAGGCAGTCCCGATTGCCTCCGCCGCACTGAGTCAACAGGTCATCGGGGGTACCTACTGGGCGCCGTTCGGTCGCTTGGATCAGGAGACTGGCGACCTCCTGGCCTCTGCCGGTGTGCGGACAGTGATCTTGTCCGGCCGCGCGTTGCGTGCGCAGGATGCCTACGCCGGCGCCAACACCGGTCGTGCCGTCATCAACACTTCCTTCGGTGCGCTGCAGGCAGTCTTACGCGAACCACGGATGTCTGCATTGTTGACCGAACCTCAACGTGGTCGGTCGGATGCCATCTTGGTCCGTCAAGCATTCCTTGCCGAATCGGCCGTGCTGGCGGGGACCATTCCTCAGGATGCGCCGTCCCGCGCCATCGTGGTGGGTCCCGACGACATTCGCTGGGATCCCTCGCCTGCTGCCGTGAACTCGTTACTGCGAGCGACGGTCAGCGCACCGTGGTTGCAACCCCTCACTCTCAGTGAGTTGCTCGAGGCACCCACCAATCCGTTGCGCCGTGACCGCGGAGCTTATGGAAGCAAGGCGCAAGCGGCAGAGTTGTCGTCGACATTCCTGGCAGACGTCCGATCGGTCAGTACTGAACTCGCGTCCTTCACGAGTGTTCTCGACAATCCCATCGGTGTGTCCGATGCGTTCGCATCAGCACTGCTGCGCACCGAGTCCAGCGCCTGGCGAAGCCAACCGGAAACCGGCCGTGAGCTTCTGGCTAGCGTTCGCGCCCAACTGAACGATCAGATCGACCAGGTCAACGTGCTATCGGAAGGCACGGTCACGTTCTCCGGCGAAACCGGTCGCGTTCCCATCACCATCGAAAACTCACTCGATCGGTCTGTGACGGTGGGTGTGGAACTTCGAGCATCACCGTCGATCCGGCTGGAGTCTGAACCCCTCACCGACATCACCATCGAGCCCGGCCGCAAGGTGAGCGTAGATGTAGAAGCACGAGTGGTGGGCAGCAACACCGTGCCCGTGCGCGTGCAGTTGCTGACCCCCGATGGCTCGGCCTTCGGCTCACCGGCGCGCATCGAGGTGGCAAGCACCGCCTACGCCCGCGCCGCGGCATGGGTTGTAGCTATTGCATTCGTGGCCATAGTGGTGTTCGTGGTGGTGGGAGTTGCGCGGCGGATTCGATCCGCGAGCGCGGGGGTAAACGCGGGGGAGAGCGCGGGGGCAGAAACCGGGGCGGGCGATGAGTAGGAACCGCGCGCTGGTGGGCGCGAGTTCGGTGATGGCGACCGGGACCGTCGTGTCCCGGATCACCGGTATCGGGCGCGACATCGCGTTGGCCGCCGCTTTGGGCTTCTATCTCGTTTCGGATGCGTACTCACTTGGAAACTCACTACCCACGATCGTCTACATCCTCGTGGTGGGAGGTGCGCTCAACGCGGTCTTCATTCCCCAGTTGGTACGTCGGATGGAGGCCGACGCCGACGACGGGAAGGCGTACGCGGACCGGCTCATCACCGCAACAGCGACGATCCTGCTCGCCCTAGCGGTCCTTGCGGTCATCGCTGCGCCGTGGATCGTCGATCTCTATACACCCGCGGATTATCCGCAGGAGCAGTACGACCTCGCAGTTGCATTTGCTCGTTTGTTCCTCCCCCAGATCTTCTTCTACGGGCTGTACACGATGTTGTCGCAAGTTCTGAATTCCCGCGGGAAGTTCGGAGCGCCGATGTTCGCTCCGATCGCCAATAACGTCGTTGCGATTGCCACCTTCGTGTTGTTCATCGGGATCGCTGGGACATCGGCTGCAGCTGATGGTGTGCTGACCACCGGACAAGTCCTTCTCCTAGGTATTGGGACCACTCTCGGTGTGGTGATTCAAGCGATCATCTTGATTCCGGTTCTCTCGCGCGCCGGCTACCGATGGCGTCCCCGTTTCGATTGGAAGGACCAAGGTCTAGGAAAGGCCGGCAAGCTCGCCGGGTGGACTATCGGGTTGGTCCTGGTGAATCAACTGACGTACGTGGTCATCACCCGACTAGCCGCACAGGCGAACGTGGATGCGGCGGCAACTGGTGCGACGGCAGCCGGTATCACTACCTATCAGAAAGCCCACCTGGTCTTCATGCTTCCGCACAGCGTGATCACGATTTCCATAGTCACCGCGCTACTTCCAGCGATCAGTCGACTCGCACACGAGGGCAAACTCAAGAAGATTGGCCACGACATCGGAGGGGCGATGCGGGTCGTGGCGGCTCTGATTGCGCCCGTGGCCGCATTGCTCTTCGTGCTGGGCTCTGATGTTGCAGTCCTGCTGTTTGGGTACGGCGCGGCTACGGTCGAACAGGCGAGTGTGATGGGCGACATCGTTCGTGTCTTCATGCTCGGGCTTCTCCCCTTCACTCTCTTCTACGTCCTTCTACGTGGCTTCTACTCACTCGAGGACACCCGGACACCGTTCTTCATCACTGTGGCCTTTTCCGCTGTGATGTTGCTGCTCGTCGTGTGGTTCTTCTCCGTGTTCACCAACCTCGGCGTCAGCAGCGCAGGCGGCCCTCAGGTTGCAGCGATCGCCTTCGGCTACGTGCTCGCCTACTGGTTTGGGTTTGTTCTGATTTGGGTGTGGTTGGCGCGCAAACTCGGTGGCGTGCAGTCACGTCGGACCGTCTGGGTCCTGGTTCGGCTCATCCTGGCCAGTGTCCTGACGGTGATTGCACTCATCTTCCTTCGAGGTGTCTTGATCGCTGTAACACCCCTTGCATCATTGCCGGCGCAACTGAATGCGTTAGTCCTGATCATTGTGCTGGGAGGCGTGGGCGTCGTTAGCTTCTACCTTCTTGCGCTGCTCATGCGTGTTCAAGAGATCACCAGCGCACTTAACATGGTGAAATCGAAATTGGCGCGACGATGAGTGAAGACCAGCCCGGAGATCACGCAGCGCAAGCCGCTGCTGACACCGAGCGCCGAATCGATCGTTACACGCTCCTCGAACTCATCAGCGTGCACTCACCTGGTGAGCACTTTGATGGCTATCGACAGTTCCCCACCGAGTTGTGGCGTGGGCACGATGAGATTCTTGATCGACCCGTATCGATTCGACTCATCCGCAAGGACGATGCTCGCTTGAATCGGGTTCTCGGCGCCGCCCGTGCGGCTGCGCTCGTCGATGACCGAAGGTTGCTGCGCATCCTCGATGTCCTCGATGTTCCCGGAAACACCGGCGAGCAAGCCCGCACAGCAGTGGTGACCGAATGGGTCACTGGACAGCACCTTGCCGATCGTCTCGGTGGCGGGGGTCTCTTCGATCCAACGGTCGCGGTGGAGATCATCGTCGAGGTCTCACGCGCCCTGGCCACGTGCGCGCAGCACGATGTGGGTCATGGGCGACTTCGCCCCACATGCATCCTGTGGACCGAAGCCGGCGAAGTTCGTATCCGCGGCCTCGCCATCGACGCCGCGCTCTTCGGCCCCATAGATCCCGCCGCTCCGGACGCAGATGTGGACGGGCTTGGTGGCTTGCTCTACGCGATGGTCACCGGGCGTTGGCCCGCATTGGCGATCGATCCGCAGTCCGTTCATATCCCGCTCGCGCCGGCTGCCGGGCGTACCGTGCCGATGCCATCGCGCGTCCGCGCGGGCGTGCCCGCCGAGGTCGATGACCTGGTGAATCGTTCGGTCAGGCAGGTCGCCCGTCCACGTGGTGCGCTGCCGATCACATCCGTCGACGGCTTCGCAGCCGCAGCCGGATCGGCTATCGACTACCTAGCGCCGGTCACGAGCACTACTACCGCTGGAGTCGGGGCTCGATTGCGCACGGCGGCGAGCACCATAGGAAGAACGTCACCGACCGCAGCCCAGCCGGTTATTCACGACGATGCGATCGACAACGACATTCCGTCACGGCCTATGGGCGCTGCGAACATTGTGCGGCGCCTCCTTTCCGTTGTTGTGGCCGTAGCTGTGGTGTTGGGAATCGGATGGATCGGGTTGACACTGTTGGCCTCAGATCCAGCGGTGGAAGAGCAGCAAGCCGCTGCGACCAGCGAAGCATCGGTGATCTTGGAGTCCGAAGCTGTTCCGTTCGAGGAAGACTTCGGATCAGGTCTCACTGCAGTGCTGCCCATCCAAAGTGCCGTCTCGTATGACCCGCTCGGTGATGAAGATGGTGACGGCCGACCCGATGGCGCTGCGGGGCGGGAACGCAACCCTCGAGCCGAGCGCGCGATCGACTCCGATGGCACCACCGCGTGGCTCACGCGCAAGTACGACGCACCGAGTGTTGGCCGTAAAGGTGGTGTTGGTCTGATCGTCGATCTTGGCAGTCCCAAGGAAATCGCGACCGTCGAAGTGGATCTCGTGGGTTTTGGAACCGACTTGGACATCCGGGTCGCCGATCAGATTCCCGACGATCCTGATCTTTGGACAGAGTTTGCGTCGGTGAAAGAAGCCGGGCCGGAAATCACCTTGCGCTCCCCACGCAAAGTGACCGGGCAGTACGTACTCATTTGGCTCACCGGGCTTCCTGTTCTCCCGGAGACAGTGGGGACAGATGAGCCGCAATATCAAGGCGGCATTCGCCAGGTAACGATCACCGGTCTTGATCCTCAGGAGTCATTTGCCGGCGAATGACGGCCACGGACGGCCTGTTCCTGATCAGTAGGCTCGCGACCGTGCCGGACGATATTCACGACGACGTGAGTCACAGCGGCGCGCCATCTGATCGTGAACTACTCGATGCGCACATCTCCGGCGATGAGCAGGCCTTCGGAACACTGATCGCCCGCCACAAGGACCGCCTGTGGGCGGTGGCGCTACGCACCACCGGTGACCCTGAGGAAGCCGCTGACGCGCTGCAAGACGCCCTCATCTCTGCTTTTCGGCGCGCCGAGCAATTTCGAGGCGACTCAGCGGTCACCACCTGGCTGCACCGGATCGTGGTCAATGCCAGCTTGGATCGCCTGCGCCGACGCGCGGTGCGCAGCAGCGTCCCGTTGCCCGAGGACGACTCCGGCAGCGCCACGGCGAACGCAACACCCGTGGGTCGCGGGGGCATTCCCGCGGATCCGATCGAGGCCCGCGAGACCCAGTTGCTCATTGCCCGGGCGCTCGCAGATCTGCCGGAGTCCCAGCGCGAGGCGATCGTGTTGGTGGACGTCGAGGGGTACTCGGTCGAGGAGGCAGCGGCGATCTTGGAGTGCCCGCCAGGCACGGTCAAGAGCCGGTGTTCGCGAGGAAGGGCGAAGTTGGCCGAAGCTTTGGGCTTTTTGCGTGAGAATTCGCGCGACACTTCCGCCTCGACCCAGACGGGGAACCACTCGCCTCCGCCGACCGTCGGAGCAACAGGGGAGACCCACGAGAACGTCAATGAACCCGACAACCCACGGCAGGCAGGGGAGGTGAGCGAACAGTGACGGACCACGACGACGCCCAAAACGACGCCCTGCATCCCGCCGGCGACGATGACATCGCCTACGACCCCGAACTCCAGGATCTAGTACGCGACACCCTGCGCGAGTGGTCCGCGTCCTTGGACGCCCAACCATTGGGCGCGCCCCTGGAATCTCCCCCGGCCGCTGTCTGGGAGCGCATCACCGCCGCTATCGCGACCGCCGAACTCGCCGGCGACCAACCCAAGACTCGGCGCCTACGCGCGCTGCCCGGGGGCCGCTGGACAACCCCGCTGGTCGCGGCAAGCGTGGCCGGGTTGGCCCTGGTGGTCGGAGCCAATGTGCTCGGCAGCTTCTCCAGCCCCACTGATGAACCCGCCGTGGTCGCCGGTGCAGATCCGGCTGCCGAATCTTCCGGCGATGTTGCCTTCAGTCGAACAGCGGTCGATGCTCTCGCAGATTCACCGCAGGTTCTGCAGGCTGGGTTTGTCCCGCCCGCACGCAAGGTGATGGACCTGTCGGAGGAATTGACCTACGCCAACGTCGCCGAGAAGATCGACGAGGTCCTCGGTTCGGTGGGAGTCGAAGAGCCCGAGGACGTCCTCGATATGCCCGCGGAGGACTGGCAGCCCAGCGCCGATGGCATGACTTCCGACCCGCAGGTCTTGCGCAACTGCGTCACCAAGGTCACGAAGGTCGCTACGTCGCAGGCGCTCCTGGTGCTACGCGCCAACGTGAATGGCCTAGACGCTGGCCTCGTCGTTGTCCCGGAGTTCATGGTCGACATGACGTCGATGGAAGCGATGGGCAAGGACGACCTTCGGCGAATGGGTCGCCGGATGGGTGTCACCATGATTTACGTGGTCGAACCGTCGTGCGGCATGGAAGCCCCGGACGAGGATCCGACCCTCATGCGGGTGTCGTTCACCCTCGCCCCGTAGCCCGCGAACTTGCGCAATCCGGACATCGAACGTGCACTCCGCGTTCACTCCCCCACCCCCGGTGGGAATACCCACGCCCCTAGGATCGTTATCGGAGAGTGAGATACCCCTATGGGTATCGTGACAAGGCCCGTTCGATGCCAACTTTGGAGTGAATCGCCGTGAGCGACGTCAGAAACGTGATCATCATCGGCTCCGGCCCCGCCGGTTACACCGCGGCTGTCTACGCCGCCCGCGCGCAACTCAATCCGCTCGTCTTCGAAGGTGCCGTAACGGCCGGTGGCGCACTGATGAACACCACCGAAGTGGAGAACTACCCCGGTTTCGCCGAGGGAATCATGGGCCCGCAGCTCATGGAGGAGATGCGCAAGCAGGCCGAGCGATTCGGTGCGGAGTTGATCACCGACGACGTCACCGACGTGAAGCTCGACGGCGACGTCAAGACCGTCACCGACGGATCTGGGCGCACCTACCAAGCCCAGGCCGTGATCTTGGCGATGGGTTCGGGCTACCGCGAGCTCGGTTTGGAGAACGAGAAGCGGCTGTCTGGTCACGGTGTTTCCTGGTGCGCCACGTGCGATGGTTTCTTCTTCCGTGAGCAGGAGATCGCCGTCGTAGGTGGCGGCGACACCGCAGCCGAGGAAGCAACGTTCCTCACGCGTTTCGCGAAGAAGGTCTACCTCATCCACCGTCGCGACGAACTACGCGCCAGCAAGGTGATGGCCGAACGCGTGTTGACCAACGAGAAGATCGAGCCGGTGTGGAACTCCCAGGTAGTCGATGTTCTCGGTGAAGACAAGGTGAGCGGCATCGTGATCGAGGACACCGTGACGGGTGAGAAGCGTGAACTTCCCGTGACCGGCCTGTTCATCGCCATCGGCCACGACCCACGATCGGAACTCGTGCGCGGTGTGGTGGATGTCGACGACGAGGGCTACGTCACGGTCGAAGCCCCCACCACTCGCACCAACGTTGAAGGGGTCTTCGCCTGCGGTGACCTGGTGGATCACGCTTACCGACAGGCAATCACGGCGGCCGGGACTGGCTGCTCTGCGGCACTCGATGCGGAGCGTTTCCTGGCCGCGCGCGTAGGCTGACCCAACAAGGCACAAGCCACAGGAGGAAAGACGATGGGTGCACCCAAGGACGTAACCGACGCTTCGTTCGCCGACGATGTGCTGATGAGCGAGAAGCCCGTCATCGTGGACTTCTGGGCCGAGTGGTGCGGTCCGTGCAAGATGGTCGCTCCGATTCTCACCGAAATCGCGGCTGAGAACGACGGCATCGTGGTCGCGAAGTTGAACGTCGACGAGAACCCGCAGACCGCCGCCTCCTACGGCATCACATCCATCCCCACCATGAACGTTTACAAGGGTGGTCAGGTCGTGAAAACGATCATTGGCGCCAAGCCCAAGGCGGCGTTGCTCGCCGATCTGGCCGACTTCCTCTAGGCCGAGTGCTCCGCCTTGGTTCGTCCGGGGCGCCCGTCGCGGAGGTGCGCGCACGGCTTGCGCACCTCGGACTATGCAGCGATCCGCCTAGTGGTGTCTTTCTCGACAGCATCGTTTTCGACGAGGAACTCGACCGCGCGGTTCGAACGTTTCAACAAGAACGCGGCATAACAGTCGACGGCATCGTCGGCCCGGACACCTTCCGACGTTTAGACGAAGCGCGTTGGCAACTCGGTGATCGGGTGTTGTCCTACGTGCCCGGGCACATGATGGTGGGTGACGACGTCACTCAATTGCAGCGCCGGCTGATCGAACTTGGCTTCAACCCCGGCCGGCCCGATGGCATCTTCGGCCCCGATACCGATGGGGCGCTGCGCGAATTCCAATCTGGTGTGGGCGTGACCGCCGACGGCACGTGCGGTCCGGACACCTTCCGTGCCTTCGATCGACTTATTCGCACAGTGAGTGGTGGGGATGCCGCCGAACTGCGTGAGCACCTACAACTGGCTCGGTTGCAGACCGGTGTGGCGGACAAGGTGATCATCATCGACCCAGGCAGCGCGATCGAAGCAGATGTCTGCCATGCGATTGCGTCTCGAGTGGAAGGTCGTCTCGCCGCACTCGGAACGCAGGTGCTGCTCACCCGGCCGGCGAAGCTTCCGCTACCGGGCGATGAGTTCCCTTCCGACGCCGAGCGTGCCGAATTCGCGAACACGGTGGGTGCGGATCTGGCGTTATCGATCCACGTGGATCGATCGGATAGTGCTCTGCCCAATGGCATCGCGACCTTTTACTACGGCCACGCGCGCGGTGGTGTGCACTCGCACGCGGGCAAGGTGCTGGCCGAACTTGTGCAAAGTGAACTTGTGGGGCGCACCGACCGCCTGGATTGTCGAACCCACCCGCGGACGTGGGATCTGCTCCGATTGACGCGGATGCCTGCCG
>JAQCBM010000032.1 GCA_027729865.1 Actinomycetota bacterium | reverse complement strand
CTAGACCCCCATTTCTGACCGCCATTACAGTGCGGGGGTGCTTGCCCTGAGGTCTCTGCCCCGCGCCGCCGCACTGTGGGCGCTGTTCGCGTCCTTGCTGGTCGCGGCGATAGCTGCCGCGCCCGGTGCTCGGGCCGATGCAACTTTTGAGGGATCCACCCCAACCAATGGGGAGACCGTGGTGGGCCCTGTGACCGAAATCGAGTTGGTGTTCTCCGATCCGATTGGGCTGAACACTGCCGAGACCCGGCTGCTCGACGCCGAGGGCACCGAGTTGATCTACGAAACGGTCGACGACGGAAACACGTGGCTGATCGAGCCAGCTCTTTCTCTCGACAACGGCGTATACGGGCTGATCTGGCAAGCCGAGGCCGCCGACGGTCACACAGTTCGTGGTGTTGTCCGCTTCGGGGTGGGCGATGTGGTGCTCGAGGATCCCGAGCCCACACCGCAGGAGGGATCATTCGACAACCAACTTGCGGTGGCCGAAGCGCAAAGCGGGGGGAGCGGAGGCGGGTTCTTCGCCTCTATCGGCGCTGGTCTCGCGAACCTCGGGGTGATCGTCGGCTGGGGCGTGGCGCTGTTCGTTGCGTTCGTCACCACGGCGCGGATGACCTGGGTCGGCAAGTACTTGATGCAGTTGATGCGCATTGCGGGTGCGATCGCCATGGTGGGCGCAGTCATCGAACTCGCTGCGCAACTGCTCGGTTCCGGCGGTGGCAATCTGATGGTGGCGGCGATCCTTAGGCTCGCTGCGGGCGCTGCCCTTTTCGCCGTTCCCGGAATGGTGAACGGCTCGCCCTTCATCTGGGTGCTCAGTGGTGTGGTGATCGTCTCGTACGCGATCGACGGTCACACTGTGACCCAGGGCCCGCTGTGGTTGATGCTCCTAGCCGATGCATCGCACGTCACGTTCGCAGCGATCTGGGGCGGCGGCATCATCGCGCTCGCCATAGCGCTCGCTCTCGTCATCAGGCGACGCGATGAACGAGACGTTCTCGTCCCCGACGGTAGTGAGCTTGCGATTCGCTTTTCGCGTTTTGCCACCTACGCGGTCTTCGGTGTTTCGATAACGGGAATAGTGATGGCCTTTTTTATCCTGCCCGATGTGGGTTCCCTGGTGTCTTCACCATGGGGCATCTTGCTGCTTATCAAGATTGCTCTTGTTGCGACGTTGGCCATCCGCGGTGCTCGGGTGCATTTCGGCGCGATTCCGGAAATTGAGTATGCCCAGGTTCAACGAGAAGCCGGCGACGACGTTCATGACCTTGAGCGTTCCCACTTGCGAGATCTGAGGCGCTCACTGATGCCTAGCATGGTTCTCGTCCTGGCGATCTTGATCGTCTCGGGCTTGCTCGTGCAGGCGTCCACTACAGGCTGATCGGCAAATTTCCCCGGCCGCCGGTCATCACTCCGAGACGTCCGCCACCACTGCACCGAACGCGGCGATCACATCATCGGCCTGTAATCCGATGATCGTCCCTGGTTGTCCCGATCCCAACGTGATCGATTGACCCACCAATCGTTCGTCGACGATCACCGGTAGGTCCAGCCCCAGTGGTGAGATCGTTCCGCGCTGGTAGCCGGTCACCGCCAATGCCGTCTCGGCGTTCGGCATCGATAACCGCGAGACACCCAGCGCCGCGCGCAACTTGGGCCAGGAAATCGATCTATCGAGCGACACAAGGACCAGCAGGTAATCGTCCTCGCCTCGGCGCACGAGCAGGGACTTCACCACGGCCGTGATCGTGACTCCGCGCACGCGAGCAGCGTCGGCCGCAGACGTGGCATCTCCGAGGGGGATCTCGGTGAACGGAATTCCCAACGACGACGCTGCTCGGCCACCAGGTGTGCTGGCAAGTGAATCGTTCATTGCTTCACGCTAGATGCATGGTCGAAGTTATATGAGGAACCTAGAGTGACAACATGGAAATCGGCATCCGCGAACTGAGGGCCCGCCTATCGCACTACGTCAAGGCGGCGAGCGCTGGTGAGCAGATTGTGATCACAGACCGCGGCTTGCCGGTCGCTGAACTTTCGCCTGCCCGAGGACATCAGCACGTCGAGATTTCGCCTGCACTCCAGCAACTCATCGCCGAGGGCCGGGCCACAGCACCACGAGATTCCTTCACCGTGGTGTCGGTCCAGCCGGCTAAGGCCAGTCGCACTTGGCAGGAGATTCTCGATGAGGATCGGGGTGAGGATTGATCGCTTGCATCGACAGCAGCGTGCCGCTGTCGTGCAACGTGAGCGAACATCGTTCGACACCAGCGCAGGCTGCTCGAGCTTTCCACCTGAAGGTACTAGGTGTTCCCCCAGACCCGGCGTGAGAGAAGGCCGGGTCCAGGGGAAAAAGCGACTACGCAGCGCGTGCGCGAGCGGCCTGCTTCGCAGCAGCGATGGACTCTTCCTTCGCGCCGACGAAATCGTCCATGCCCGGAGCCACACCAGCGAGGCCGAACTCTGCGACTATCACTTCCACGTCGGTTGAGCCGAGCGCCGTAAAGACGACGTTGAGGTAGCCAGATCCGAAGTCCCAGCCCTCGCGCGGAGCTCCCGGCTTGTACGAGCCGCCCTGCGCCATGACCACCGTGACCTTCTTGCCGGCCAGACCCGCGGCGCCGCTGCCGTCGAGTACACCGGGGATGATGATCTGGTCGATGTAGGCCTTGAGTGGTGAGGGAACGCTCCAGTTCCACATCGGCGTGGACACCACGATCTCGTCCACGCCGGTGATCTCTTCGATGAGCTCCTGGCGCAGTGCGCGCTTGGCTGCCATCGAAGCGGGCCGATCGGCCTCAGGGGTTTAGTCGGCGAAGATCGCCTCACCGTCGAGCACCGGAACCGGGTTCGCCGCTAAGTCTCGTTCGATGACGGTTCCGTCGGGGTGCGACGCCTTCCAGGCATCGAGGAACTCAGCGGTTACCGCGCGCGAGATGGAGTTCTCGCCCATCGGGCTTACTTCGATGTGCAACAGCGTGGTCATGGACCCTCCGAATGAGTAGTTGATCTCTCAACTATATCGGATGTAGTTCAAGCGTCAACTACGACGGGACGACCCCGCGCGGCCAGCGCCGCGAGCTGAACGTCCGCGCTCGCCACGACCCGACGAATGGCGGTTCCGACCGGCGCCTTGCGGGCGCCGGGGACGAGAGTTCCGTGATCCCTTCGCGGGCGCCGGATGCCAGGGCGTACCACTGGGTGCCTGGGCTCCCGTGATCGTCACAAGTTCAGAACTCATTGGCCGAACTCGCGTAACAACTGGCTCAACGCCGCAGCGATCGGTCATGTGCTTGACCGTGCGCTGTTGACGCGGTGCGGTCATCGTCACCACGGTGCCAGATTCACCTGCGCGAGCAGTACGCCCTGCGCGGTGCAGGTAATCCTTCGGATCGGTGGGTGCATCGAAGTGCACCACCAAAGAGATGCCATCCACGTGAATGCCACGGGCAGCAACGTTGGTGGCCACCAACACGTTCACGCGACCGTCCTTGAAATCAGCGAGTGTGCGGGTGCGCACCGCTTGGGTCTTGTCGCCGTGCAGCACACCCACGGGAACGCCCTCGGCAGCCAACTTCTTAGCGAGCTTGTCGGCTCCGTGCTTGGTGCGGACGAAGATGATCGTGCGACCTTCGCGTGCGGCGATCTGTGCGATCACTGCGTCGCGGTCCTCCGGATGCACCACCAACACGTGGTGATCCATCGTGGTCACCGATGCTTGACCGGTATCGACCGAGTGCTCAACGGGGTTGTTCAAGTACGCGCGAACGAGTCGGTCAACGCCCTTATCCAAGGTTGCGCTGAACAGCAAGCGTTGGCCACCGGGCTTGCAGGTATCGAGGATCTGCTTCATCGCAGGCAGGAAGCCCATGTCAGCCATCTGGTCTGCTTCATCCAGGACGACGATTTCGGCAGCGGATAGGTCAACATCCCCACGCTCCATCAGGTCGATCAAGCGACCGGGAGTTGCAATGAGGATCGGAACACCCGAACGCAGCGCCTCGATCTGCTTGCCGTACGGCATTCCGCCGGCGATCAAGCGCGACTTCAGCTCCACTGCATCCATCAATGGCTTGAGTGAATCTTGAATCTGCATTGCCAGTTCCCGCGTGGGTGCGAGCACCAAGCCCAGTGGCTTGTGCGGCTTCGCGCGCCGACCCGCCAGGCGCGTCAGCATTGCAAGTCCGAAGGCCAGCGTCTTGCCCGAACCGGTTTGACCGCGACCCAGCACGTCGCGTCCGGAGACGGCGTCGGGCAGCGTTGCCACCTGAATGGGGAACGGAGAGGTGATGCCCTGGCGAGCCAGGACCTTGCTGAGGGCAGGATTAATGCCCAATTCATCGAAAGACATGAGTTACCTATTCATCACGAGACCGAGAGAGTCTCGTGGGGCCGACTGCACTATCCAGTCGGAATTTAAAGACTCGCAGGGGGATCAAATTCTGATCCAGGAATCCGCCGCGGTCGCGGCGCTCGCTAAGGGTAGAGCCTGCGGCGTGGAAAACCAAATCGCCGCGTGTTCATCGAACTACGCGTTGAGAGGTACTGGTTGCGGCAATGAGTTGCGCTGAATCCGAGCTACGGATTGAACAGGGTCAGTTGCGTGAGTAGTTCGCGCGCGGCGTCATGGATGGCATGCGCCTTCCCGATTGCCTGTGCTGCCTCGTCGGTTGTCACTACATCTCCAGGAAAACGTGGATACTCGATCTCAGCTCGTCTTCTGCGCAGTGATGCGAATGCATCAAAAGGGCCACCGAACTGCGCACGCACCACTTGTTCGGTCGTCACGTGATGCCCGCCCGACTTAGTGCGTAGGCCTTGCTGAGCGAGTAGCGCAACGCAAGCTTTGCGTGCCGCGTCGTACGCCAATACGTATGCCGCCTCGGGGTACTCAGATAACTCACGTTCAGCCGAAGCCAGCAGGCCTTCGGAAGATTCGAGTAACGACGTTCCGTTGGCCGCCGCGCCGCTAAAACGCTCAAGGGCGCCCTGGGTCAACAGGTTTTCAACCGTGCCCCCTCCGCGCTGCCAAGTCATGAGGTCACTGTTCCACTTCGGTCAGACATCACCTCGATCAGCGGCCGGCGTTGTATCTCATCGAGCAGTGGATCATCTGCTGCGTGCTGCCAAGCGTGGGCAGTCCGCACCACCGGGTTGATTGGACGGCCGAGCCGGGCCTCGGCGCGCTCGGCAGCTTCGTACACCTCATCGCGGGTAACGCGGTCGCCGATTACCAACACATCGATGTCTGCCGGTGGGGGACCAGGTTCGCCCTGGAGACGTGCAGCCCACGACCCGAAAATCACAACTCGATCGGCGTCAACGTGTGCGAACTCTTCGCCGATCACTGCACGGGGTCCGAAGGTCAGCATGATGATCTGCGTCAGCGGCGCCACGATCGGATTGCTGGTATCCGGTTGCACCAGACGGGAACGCCCGACCTTGCGCGAGCGCAGCAGGCCCCCAGCCTCCAGTCGACCCAGTTCGGACTGGGTTGTGGTGAGCGGAATGCGGAGGTGTTCGGCGAGTTCGGTGACGGTCCACTCGCGAGTTGGATTCAGCAGGAGGGCCGAGAGCACTTCTCCCTGCGTCCGTGACCGCAGGATAGGAAGAAGACGTGGGGCTTCACTACGCATAAACAGAGTATACAACCCGTTTATGTGTAACATTTCCAGCGGTTTTGACCGGTGTGGGGGTGGCTGTTAGCGCATTGGTGATCCGCGACTGGATTCCCGGGGCCCTGGAGGCAATCCCACTGAACAGTGCGCTGATTGTTGTGGTCACCGTGGGGACCATGGGGCTGCTCACGGTAGGTCGAGATCGGCTTGAACGGAACGAGCAACAACTCCGAGAGACTCAACGCCAGGAACTGCGGCTCGACCGAGCGATGGAGGAACAGCGCCAGTCGGGCCTGCAACAGCTGCAGGCTTTGGCGCGCGAGGTGGATGCGGTCATCAGTCCGGAAATCAGTCGGCTAGAACAAGAGGTATCGACACTGGGCGATGACACCGGTGCACGGCGAGTGCATGAACTCGGTAATGACATCAGCAACTTCACCGCGACCATGGTTCGGCAAACCAGCCATGACGTCGCCGCCGGAACATTCCGCGAGAACATTGCATCTGATCTTCCTGCCCGAACGGGTGGGATTCGGTGGCGCGGTCCCGGCGGTATCTGGGACTTGATCCTTTCAGCGCATCTGACCGTCGGAGTCGTCCTCATTGGAGCGATCTATCTGTTCGCTCGCTATGCGCGTACAGGATGCTTGGACTCGGTTTCGCTTGCGGCCGGAGGTTATGCGGCGGTCGTGCTGTTGGTCTACTGGATATCCACGATTCCACACCTCAGGCAACGGCCATGGGCACTTGTCTTCCTGGTCGGCGGAACTACGTCTGGTTTCGTCGTCATGCAATATGTGCTCGCATTCGACCCGGGATGTGTTCCCGAGTACCCATTGGCGTCACGAGCGATCGACTTCTTCGTGTCCCTCACCGTCTTGATTGCACTGATCGTGCTTTTCGAAGCAGGTCACCGAGCTCGGACCGATGCTGTGCTCCTCGCCAACACCAATGACGAACTCGCTGCAGCAACCTTGCGGATTCAGCGATCGCAGGCAGTGACGCGATCGCGCATGGCGCAGATCCTGCACGGGGGTGTTCAAGGTCACATGTCTTCCATGTCTTTGGCGGTACGACGCTACGTCGACAGCGCGGCGGCAGGTGAGCAGCCGTCGCTCACCGAACTCAGGAATCGCTTGGACCATCAACTTGCTCAGGTCCAGGAGGAAGTCGCCCGCCTGACGTCGCGTAGCGCCTTTGCGCACGTGGATCTGGAGAGTTCGATCAGAAAGTTAGTTCTTCAGTGGCGCGGACTGCTCACGATCAACTACAGCATTGACTCTTCGGCCGTGGATGCGTTGACCGCGAACGACTACCTAGCATGGGCTTCCAGTGAGATTGTTGATGCTGCGATCACCAACGCCAATGTGCATGGACTGGCGAGCCACGTGTGGATCACTGTCGCGCTTGCTTCGGATGCTGATGTGCTCACGATGACCGTCGAAGACGACGGGACGGGACCACCCGCAAACGTGACGCCGGGTATGGGCCTGGACGGCATCGTTGCCCTCGGTGGAACCTGGAGAATGGAGCACCGCAGCGCCGGCGGTTGTCGCCTTCGGGTGTCGCTTTCGGCCTCCTGAACAGCACGCTGATCAGGCACGGGCCGGCGCCTCGCGCACCTGCAGCCCTTGCGCGCGGAGCTACCCCTCATGTGCCGTGCGTCCCGAACCGATGGATCCGACCTGCTGACCACCGTGTTTTCACAGTGGTGCGCACCGCGCACGCTGACTAGAATTTCCACGCAGGCATAACCAGAAGGAGCCTTCCATGACCACTGTGATTTCAGTCCACTCCTTCCGTGGAGGCACGGGCAAGAGCAATACGTCCTCGAATCTGGCAGGTCAATTGGCTTCTGCCGGCAATCGAGTTGCCGTAGTGGACACCGATATCCAAAGTCCCGGAATTCACGTGCTCTTCGGTTTCTCTGATGACCTTGACAACACGCTGAATGACTACCTGTGGGGCAAGATCCCTATTTCTCAGGCAGCCCACGAGGTCACCGATCGGGTGTCGATGTCCACGCCGGTAGCCGATGGGGGTGCACTTTACCTCGTGCCCTCCAGCATGAAATCCGGAGATATCGCTCGAGTCCTGCGTGAGGGCTACGACGTTGGGACTCTAAACGAAGGATTTCGTGAGTTGGCTCGTGAGCTTCAACTCGATTACCTCATCATCGATACGCACCCTGGTTTGAACGAAGAGACATTGCTATCCATCACCATTAGCGACGTCCTGCTGCTGCTCATGCGTCCGGATCGACAGGACTTCCAGGGCACGGCGGTGACGGTGGACGTCGCTCGCAAGCTAGGTGTTCCGGCCTTGTTCCTGATTGTGAATAAAGTGCCGTCCAATATCGATGCCGACGATCTGCGGGAGCAGATGAACCAGGTATACGGCGCGGACGTTGCCGCGATCTTGCCGCTAGCGGAAGAAGTTGTGCAGAACGCATCTGAGGGACTGTTCTCTCTCACGAGCCCCGATCATCCGTGGTCGGCGCAAATTCGCGAGGCAGCATCCCGAGTCAGCCAGTAAGTCACCTTGACACATGCGAGGCAGCAGTACGGGAAGTGAACCTCCAGCCGATGATCCGTGGGGTTTCCTCGGTGAGCGCCAGGCGCCGGTAAGCGCAGACCCGAACTCCGAAAAGGAGCAGGAACCCGTTACGCCGACCCGAGAACGCGGGGAACTGCGGGCCACGGCCGCCGGCCCGTCATTGAAAAGGCGTGCCCTGCCCACCGCGGTGGCGCTCGGGGCGATGTCCTTCACGGCCTTCTTGACGCAGATAACAGCGGCGAGCCAATTGGTCACGGCCGCTGGACCTGGGTGGTTGCTGGGCTTTTATGCACTCGGCGGTGTCGGACTGTTGTTCATGGGGGCGATTCAGTTCGGCTTCATCGATCAACAGGCCCGGCTGCCGATGATTCGCGCCGTGATGATCGGCTACGGCTTGCTCTTCGCTGTGGCGGTGATGTTGTCTTTGGCATCGCCCTGGGTTCTCGTTGGGGTCGGATTGCTGTGGCTGCTGGCCGAGCAAACCAATTACCTCGTGCCGCTTCTTGTGTGGACGCTGGCTGGTGATGAATTCAATGTGGCGGAGGGTCGGAAGATCTTCCCGTGGATTGCAACTTTCGGATACGCAGGTCAGGTCCTGGGTTTAGCGGTCGCCACCATCAGTCCGTGGTTGTTGCAAGGTCTCCAGGCCCCGCTGTTGCTGGTTCTCGTCTTCAATCCGATCACCTGCATCGTGATCGGGATCCTGCTGGCGAAATCGCTCAAGGGGACCTCCGCGGCTCACGGCCTGGCTCGAGCGGAGTCGTACCGGGAGTCAGTTGCCAGTGCACGTGAATTCGTCAGCGGTGTCCCGGTCTGGCGCCATTTGCTTTTGGGTTCATTGTTCACATTCATCGCTGGCATGACTTTGTTTGTTATGTATCTCGGTGGAGTCCGAGACATCGTCGGAGACGATCCGGCCACCGTGCAGCGAGTATTCGGTCTAGTCGGTCTGGTTGCCTGCCTCGCCGGATGGGCCTTCTCGGTTCTGGGCGTGGGGAAATTGCTGGAGAAGTGGGGAATCCCCGGCACTTTGCTCATTCTTCCGGTGGTGACCGTCGTCGGTGCCGCCTTAGTTTTGTGGGGCGTGGCCTCGAACGTGCTCCTACTTGTTGCCGTGGGAATGGGGATCTGGCTCGCGCAACGGTGGAGCGTGGATCGGGTGGCACGTAGAGCCGCACTCGCCCTTGTGCCCAATGAGCGGCGCGCACGCTTGTACTTCCTACTCGAATTGGCCCCTGTGGGTATTGGCTTGATCGTTGGTGCAGCAACAGCGGCGGTTGGTGTGTGGATGGGTATGGCGTGGCCCATCTTGATAGCCATCATTGTCGTGGCGCTTGCGGCGATTCACCAAGGGATGATCGTGAGGCGCGGGTGGGAAGAGAGTCTGCTGAATTGGCGACTTCGTCGTCGCAAGACGAACAGATCTATAGCCATCGACTTTGATCTTGAATAAGGACGCGGAAGTACCCGTTATCACGTCCCAGATTTATGCAAACGTGGTCATGAAGTGATGACGAATGCCCCTGACGAGTTCACTTCGAGAATGTAAACGGGAACTACTTTTCTGTTGCCGGTCGTGGGATCTATGGAGATAGTTCCCGTGGCACCCTTGTAGTTCTTCGTGCGCTTCAGTTTCTTCATGGTTGCGGCGAAGCGTGCCGTGCCCGCTTCCTCGATTGCATCGAAGAGCACACGGGCTGAGTCGTACGTGAAGATGCCCCAGACCCCCGGGTCGGAACCGAATGCCTTCTTGTACTCCCGAACGAACGCTGCCGCTCGCTTGCCGGGCATTTCCTCGGCGGTGGGCACGCCACTGAAGACGCAGTGCTGAGAAGCAGGAAGACCAGCTTCGTTGATGAAGCTTGCGTCGACGTTCGCCAACCCCATCAAACATGCGGTACTTGATGCGACGGGTGAGCTTTGCAGCGCCTGGGCAATACGAGCCCCCTCAGGGTAATAAGTACTCACGTAAACCATGCTCGGTTCGTTGGCGACCGCCTGCGCTACCTCAGCTGTGTAGTCGTCTTTACCTTCTGGAATGGGAATTTGGGTGACTGTTACCCCGATGGCCTGTAGTGACGACGCGAGTCGATCCGCCATTCCTTGGGTGTAGAGCGATGGATCGACCAACATTGAAACGGACGTAACGCCGGAACTGCGAACGTAGTCGAATTCGATGGGTGCGATCTGATCGTTCTTTGGCTGGACTGTGATGCCGTCGCCATCTGTGTCGTTGGTGGACGTCATATGAACAGGCACGATCTTCGAATCAAGATACAAAGGCAGATTGAGGACGCCAACAGAGGAGTTGTACGGACCGATAACAGCGAAAGCGTCGGCTTTAGTGGCCTTCTTCACGGATGACTTAGCCAAGTTCGGATCGGCCTTGTCGTCAATCGTGACGATTGACACCTTCCGCCCCAGCACGCCACCGGAGGCGTTGACCTGTCGGACTGCAAGCCGGACACCGCGCAGCATGTCGATTCCATTCGAGGATTGCGCTCCGGAAAGGGGTGCCTCCACCGCGATCACGATGGGATCGTGCCCCTGAGCGTGGCTGAGTGGCGATTGTGCCGTCACAAGCCCGAACGTCAGTGCAATGGTGAATCCTGCTGAGGTGATACGACGAGGCTTCATCGGTGTTCCGATCTGTGGGGTGGGAGCGGTGAGGGTAGCCTGCACAAATTACGCGATCTAGGAGTGTCGCAATACCGTGAAAACACGGTGTGTGACTGCGACCCACCTATCGCACCGAAGCCCTGCACTCTGAGGGAAAACGCGACTTTCCAGCAGGATTATGAATCCTTCGTGGGCTTGTTCTTGCGCAGTTCCTCTGCTTGAGCCTTGATTCGCTGGAAATAGTCCGTGTCGGTGATTTCGTCTACGGACTTGGCTAATTTCGTTTGGTCGATGACGACAGTCAACTTTGCGACCTGTTCGCGCAGTTTGCGTTCCCTCTCGACCAACTCGGTGCCCATACGCTGGAATGTTCGGGCCAGTTCGCCTACCTCGTCGCTTCGCTTGGCGGCGCGGTCAAGGGTTGTCGGATCGAAAGTCTCGTTGGATAGATCGACTGCTGCCTTCGTAATGTCTTCGACGGGACGCACGATGCGGCGGCTCAGCAGAAGCCCAGCACCGAGACCGAGAATCAAGATGGCAATGCTCATGATGAGTTGTTGAACAGCGATCGTGCGTCCGGGGCCGGCAAGCTCTGCCTCAGGAACCGCTGAGACCAGGATCCAGCCGAGATCGGGGATGGTCGACGTCTGCATCACCCACGACTCTGTCTGTCCGTCTCGAAGAGTGGCCGTGAGTGTGCTTTCCACCAGGCCGCTACCGGGCGCACCAGCGTTGGCGGCCAGGGTGTTGTTCACCTCGCGGCCCTGCGCAGTCTCGCTGAACTGCTCCACGTCGGTGGCGCCCTGCGGAGAGACGATGACCTCTCCCTGTGGATCGAGGATGAAGAAGAGACTGTCGTCGGAGAAGCTCACCTC
>JAQCBM010000031.1 GCA_027729865.1 Actinomycetota bacterium | reverse complement strand
GCTGAGCCGCGGTAGGCGGTTGACCGTGGGAATCGTGACCGGTTCGATCCAAGCAAAGTCCGACGCCGCGTACCGCGAGCTGATCGAGAAGTTCGTGGAGGTCTAGCCCGTTGGGCTGGACAACTGGCATTGGGGAGACTCCGTGGCCTTCGGTCCGAACAATGAGTTCGGTTTCCGGCTCACATTCTTGGACCTGCAAGAAGCCGAGGGCAAGGCGATCGTCGAGCAGTTCGCAGCGCAGTTCCGCTCGCGCCCCGATGAGTTCACCGTCGATCCGAAGTTCCAATTCCTGGAGTTCAAGAACCTGTGGAACCCGGACTACTGGGACAGCGTGGATCCGGACTTCATCACGCGCGACCCCAGGCCAGAAGCACCTGACTACCAGTTCTGGTGGACCGGCAACCAGGGTGAACTGGGAGCCTTCTGGAATGGCTATCAGTCGCGTTGGATTTCTACTGACCTCATGCGTCGCAACCCGAGCACTATTGCCGAGGCGTTCTTTCAGGCTTCACGTATTCGCCCGTTTATCTTCCAGGTGAACAAGGGTCTGTCCGGCGAGCATCCCGAGGCACGCGCTCGTGATGAGAAGACGGCTTTGCACCCCGGGTGCTTCGAAGCAGCCGCGTTGGTGATCATGGCCTCGGCCCAGCAGTACAAGTACCCGGGCGTGGAGGGTCGCAAGCCGAGTGCTCAGGTGGGTCGCGATTTGGGCGATGCGATCAATCGGGCCATGGGGTTCATCAAGGACGCGACACCGGGTGCTGGTACCTACTCAACCGAGGCGGACTTCTTCCTTGAGGACTGGCAGCGGAACCAATGGGGCTCGAACTATCCGCGTCTCCTTCGAGTGAAGCGCAAGTACGACCCGACGAACTTCTTCAAGGTTCACCACGGTGTGGGGAGCGAAGAACTCTAGGTGCGCTAGGTCAAGTGTTCGACGAGGAAAGCGAAACGCGCATCCCACGCGCGTTTCGCGATCGAGGAGTCGAAGGCGAAGTAGTCGAAGCCGTGCGGGGCGCCGTTCCAGATGTGGCCCTCGACTTCCACACCGTCGGCGATCATCTTCTTGGCGTAGGCGATGTCCTCGTCGTGGAAAATATCGAGAGTGCCGGTATCGATGTAGGTGGGTGGCAGTCCGCTGAGGTCGGCGGCTCGTGCGGGCGCTGCATAGATCGGGACATCGGAGCGATCGGTGAGTCCGGATAGGTAGGCGTCCCAACCGGTCTCGTTGTCGATGTAGGTCCAGATTTGGAACTGCTTCGGGAAGCGGCGATCGGGCACCACATTGCGGTCATCGAGCATCGGATACACGAGCATCTGGCACGCGAGCGGAAGCTTCACGGAGTCCCGGTTCTTCAGGACCGTCCCGGCGGTGAGACCACCGCCTGCGCTGTCGCCACCGATGCCGATGTGCGAGGGGTCCCACCCCTCGTCCTTCGCTGAGTCATGCATCCACGCAAGTGCCGTGAGGGCGTCGTCGATCTGCGCTGGGTAGGGAGCCTCGGGTGCTAGTGGGTAGTCGACCGACACAAGTGGAAGACCGGTGTTGGTGGTGTAGTGCATGCAGCGTTCGTCGTAGTCCTCGATTGAACTGACGATCATGCCGCCGCCGTGGATGTACAGGAGCGCGCCTCGTGTTGTACTGCCGATCTTTCGATACACGCGCACGCGTAGCTGTGACCCGTCCGGTCGGGGAATGCGGTGGTCCTTGATGGTGACGTCGCTTGCCTTACCGAAGCGTCGACCAAGGTCCTCGTTCATCGACTCCGACATCTGGCGCCGGCACTCAATATCGCCGAGATCGCACGGTTTGGCGCGCAGGGCCGACGGAAGTTGCCGCAGTAGCGCCCGCAGCACGCCGGCGTCGATATTCCCGAACAAGGTCACAAGCCGACGCTAGTGGTCTGGCGACGTTGAGTCAGGGACCTGGTGGATTTGCGGGGTGCCGGGCACCGCGGTTACCGTCGAGGGTATGCGTCGCAGGTTCTGGTCCGTAGCTGCAGCGGCTGCATTGGGAATCTCGCTGATGGCTGCACCACCCGCGTTTGCCGAGGGTGTGGCCGTTCCGGCGGAAGTGACCGATGCGTTGGCGGGCTTCTCGGGAGATCCGCAGGCAGCCGTGAACACGTGGGCCACGTGGGCGGCAACCGCGCCGATGGAATACGTGCGCAACGGCAACCGTCCGAAGACGCGTTCTTCTTGCGCCATCGACGCCGCCGGGGTTGCCAACTGTAATGACTTCGCGCAAGTGGTCGGTCGCGGAAATCGCAACATGGGAATGAAGAAGATCTCCGAGATCATCACCGCCGGAAAGCGTCAATACTTCCGTGACCCACCACTGAAGCGGTGGACCGCCACACGCACCAGTAGCAACCCCAATCCGATTACCGGCGTTGCCGCCCGCGTGGGCTACAACCCATGGTTGCCCTGGGCCGATCAGGCATCTGACATCTCCACGCGGGTATTGGAGAACGGATCGCTGGAGATCAGTGCAACCAATCCGACCCCGCGAGAGACCGAAGCATCCCGCACTGTTGCGCGGATAGCGGCGAACGGCCTCCAGGCAACTCTGCTCGAGTACGACGATCGCAATCGAGTTTCCGAGACGACCCGGATCACTATCACCCAGGTGCCGCAAATCAAGGTGCCTAGGGCGCGCTGACACTAACCTTCGTTCGTGGCGCGGGCGAGCAAATGGTCGATCCTGGCCATCTTGTCATTCGCTCTCGCGCTGATCTCCCTCGACAACACGATCGTCAACGTGGCGCTGCCGAGTCTGCAGGAGGAACTCGGCGCCACCACCGCTCAGTTGCAGTGGATCGTCGATGCGTACTCGGTGCTGTTCGCGGGAACACTGCTGTTTGCTGGCAGCCTCGGCGACCGATTCGGGCGTAAGCGCATTTTGCTCATCGGCCTGGTGATCTTCGGCCTCGGCTCCCTGGCTGCCGGGGCATCACCGGACGCCAATGTGCTCATCGCGTGCAGAGCGATCATGGGTATCGGTGGTGCGTTCATCATGCCCTCGACGCTATCGATTCTCGTGCAGACATTCACTGTCCCAACCGAGCGAGCGCAGGCGATCGGTATCTGGGCTGCGGTTGCTGGGGTGGGCGTGGCGATCGGTCCCATCGCAGGCGGGGCATTGCTCGAACACTTCTCCTGGCATGCAGTGTTCTTGGTCAACCCACCCTTGGTGCTGATCGTGTTGATCCTCGCGCTGCGGTTCATTCCCGAATCACTGGACGAGACCAAGCCGATGTTGGATCTGCGCGGTGCAGCACTCGTATCGCTCGGTCTCATCGCGCTGGTGACCTTCATCGTGGAGTTGCCCGATGGTGGCCTCACCGCGTTCACCATCACCTCAGGTGCAGCAGCGGCGATTCTCCTCGCCGCATTCGTGTGGTGGGAGAAGCGCGCTCCCCGCCCGCTACTGCCCATGTCCTTGTTCGCCGATCGAGTGTTCACTGTGGCGGTAGTCATGGTGGGCCTCGTCTACTTCGCCCTGATGGGCGCGTTGTTCTTCCTGCCGCAGTTCTTGCAACTCGTCCAAGGCCTTAGCCCCTTGCAGTCCGGCATCGGCATGCTCCCCGGCGCCGGCGGCCTACTCGTGGCATCGCTTCTGAGCCCGCGCATCGCTGAGCGATTCGGGGCACGCCGCACAGTCGTGACGGGCGTTGTCGCCGTGGCCGCTGGTCTGATGCTGATGTCTTTCGTGCAACCCATGACGAGTTATCCGTACGTGGGCTTGGCGCTCGGGGTAACCGGGATCGGGATGGGGCTGACGCTCCCGCAAGCCACCAACGCAGTGCTCTCACGTGTTCCCCGCGAGCGCTCGGGCATGGGCGCGGCGGTCAACGACGCCGTCACCGAGCTCGGTGGCTCATTCGGAGTGGCAGTTCTTGGTGGCGTGCTCGCGTACTTCTATCGGAACCGCATCGACACCGTCATTGCGGACGCAGGTGCTCAGGCAACGTTGGTTCCGCAGCAAGCGTTGGATGCGGTGCGTGAATCTTTGGCCGCCGCATCGGTGCTGATCCAACAGTTGCCCGCAGGGCTGGCAGGTCCGGCGCGGGATCTGGTGGGCGGGGCATTCGTGTCGGGAATGGGTTGGGCGCTCACGGTTGGTGCGGCTGTCACGTTGATCGGAGCGCTTCTTGCCTGGCGCTTCTTCCCTGCTCATATGGAGCGGGTGGAGGAGTAGGTGTCAGGAAGTGGTGATGCGCTCGCGCCGCATGCGTGCATCGAAACGCGCGACCACGAGCATGTGGGGCACCGTGAGCCCCCAGATGACTGCCAACCCGAACCACAGTGCCGGCCCCATCGCCACAGACGGGTCGACGAAGGTGACGAGAATCGCGATGATCGCAATGAAACCGATCACCGAGGGAATCCCGCCCCGCGATACCTGAAGGAGCGAGCGAAGGCTCACGGCGCCCTCGCTCACCTGGGCGAGGCGCGCGGTGTGGCGCAGGGCGTGCCAGAACCCGAAGTAGACAGCGAACGCGATCAGCGGTGACGCAACGTAACCCAAAACGGTGAGTGCGAAGAGCTCGATTGCTCCACGGACGTCGCCTTGCTGGATCAACCACAGCAGGCATCCAACGATCAATGTCACGACCGCGATACGCGTTCCCACGATTACCTGATCACTCATCACCAGTGCCAGGCGCGGCTCGATAGCGGTGAGCGTTGCAACGGCAGCCGGGGAGGTGAGGGGTAGAAGTACCGGTGCGCTGCCAAGTGCGATCGCGTAGGGGATGCGGACCCAACTGCGAACCGGCGAGAGACCTTGCAATTCACGGGTTGCCTCGACGTCGCCGGTGCCGAAGTGCCAGACCGTCATCGCCAGGACTGCTACGAAAGCGATCCCCGGCCACGTGATGATTGCTAATGCCGCCACTGCGGCAACTGCGAGATAGCCCGCGGCACCAAGAAGCTTCTCACGCGTACTCAACCTGCGGGTGAGCGTGAGGTTGTCGACCGCACCGTGTGGGATTCCCACAACTAATGCGAGGAGTGCGATGGTTATGGGCAACGGACCCACGGAGGTTGTGGCGGCCGTGGTGCGACTGAGGACGCTCACCAAAACTGCCGCGCCCGTTGCGATCAGGCCGACATTCAAGACGATCGTTGCGTTCGGGACGGTGATGATCCGTGTGCGCGCTTCAACGTCGACCGAATTCACGCCCATGATTGTGCTCCGTTGCCGGGCTACATGCCACTTGGGCGCAGGTGCCAGCACACCACAGCAGCCGCGGCAGCCACATTGAGGGAATCCACCCCTCGTTGCATGGGGATCCGCACTGCCACATCCACCTGGTCGAGAGCCCGAGTGGACAAGCCATCGCCCTCGGTGCCCAACACCAGGGCAACTTTCCCAGGTGGATCGAATACATCCAGATCGATGGCATCGGCCCGAGGCGTCATGGCAGCCACAACGAACCCGGCATCACGCAGCAACTGCAGATCCGTGGGCCACGAATCAAGGCGAGTCCACGGGAGATCGAAGACCGTGCCCATCGACACTCGCACGCTGCGCCGGTAGAGCGGATCGGCGCAGCGCGGTGAAACGAGGAAGCCGTCGAAACCAAGACCAGCGGCTGATCGGATGATCGCTCCAACGTTCGTATGGTCAACTATGTCCTCGAGAACAACGATGCGCTGTGCTCCCGCGATCACCTGGTCAACGGTGGGTAACGATGGGCGGAGCATCAGAGCCAGAGCACCGCGATGCACGTGGAAGCCAGTCAACTGCTCAAGCACATCCTTGTTGCCCACGTACACAGGGACGTCGGCAACATGGGAAAGAACCGGCTGCATACGTTCCACCCACTTGTCCTCCATGAGGACGGAGACGGGTGCGTGCCCGGCACTCAATGCGCGCTCGATCACCGATGCACTTTCGGCGATGTAGACGCCGCTTGCGGGTTCGAATCGAACGCGTAGTGCAACATCAGTCAGGTCTCGATAACCGCTGAGCCGATCATCGCTTGGGTCGGTGACGTATTCGATCTTCACGGAAGATCAGTAGTTGATCCGGCAATCGGTGCTGATGACATCTACCAATCGATCGAAAATGCCCTGATCAAGGGTGCCGTCCTGCAGCCAGGTTTGCTCCATGAGCAGCGTGTAACCCTGCGGATTGGCTCGAAATGCGGTGCAGACCTCGGCCTTGACATCGTCCGGTTGAGACGCCCAGAGAGCCTCGGCGTCCACGGAAGGAGCCTGGCTTCGGCCAGGAATCAGGGTGGCGATGCCCGCTCCAGCCAATCCGAGGATCAAGAGCACGACGATCATCACCGCGAAAGCACGAGATCGGAAAAGCTGCACAGCACAACGTTACGTGGCTGACCGGTCCATGCCTGATCCGAGCCTCCTTTGACGACGTCGAGCGGCGAATTCCAGGCGAAACATGAATCGGCCAGATCAGATCGATGTGGCGGCTTTTACAGGTCAGAAAAAGGGGGTGCCCAGTATGCACTCGCGGTTGCCCACACTCGTGTGAGTCTGCTGATCGGAATCACGCACTCGTGACCGACACCGAACCATCCTCCTTCGAGTTCAGAACGATTCGGGCTGAACTTTCGGATCCAGTCGGCATGGATACAGCTCCGTCCGCTATCGCCTTCGTGTAGGCGGCGAAGTCGGCGTCGTTCTGCTGGGTATAGGCGCTCGCAAAGTCCGTGATGGCGCGGTCGAAGGCATCGCCTGAGCCGAGATAGGCCGCGATCGCGACGCTATCGCCACTGCGTGCATGCGCTCGAGCCAGCGTGGCTCCGCACAGTCCGGCGTAGGTCGAGTAGGCGTCCTTGTTCATGTCAAGTGGATCTGGGCTCCACTTCATGTCCCGAAGTTGGCGCACGTAGTAATCGCGGTCCGGGCCTTCGGTGAACCCGAGGAAAGCATCCGTTGTGGCCTGGATGAGACGTTGGCCCGCCTCTACACGTTGCCCATGTGTGGGGAAGGTCGATGGTGCGGTGAAAGGCTCAAGGACACTGGTCACCGCCTGCTTAAGTTGCAGCACCAGTAGGTCGCCGTCGTCGCGTCCTTGGAGCAAAAGGACGAATGCCAGGAGACCGACGCTGCCCACTCCTACAACTTTGTGACCGGCATCAACGAAGTGATACCGCGCCAACAGTTCGGCGCGATCAATCAACAGTTCTGTTCGGTACTTCTCGAACATAGTCGAGATTGTCTGGCGGGAGCGCTCGTCGGTGGATAGGGACGTCAAAAGTGGTGGTTGGTCCTTGAAGCGGCGTTGGCCGTCCACCATCGTGGTCAGACTCTTCACGGCCGACCATCGGTTCTTGGCTGTTGCTGCTTCAGTCGTCTTGCGGACGGCACGCTGACCGGCCTTCGATCCAGATTCTTGCGCCCACTGCTCCAACAAGGTGGCGTCGACGCGGAAGTACCACAGATCGAGATCGTTCATTCCCGCGAATTCGGTCATGGCTGTTCGGTAAGCCTCAGCCGCAACTCGTGGAAGCGTCGCGGCAAACGAGTGTGAGTGCCCCGCAGTCAACGCCGCCACCTGAAAGCTTGTGGCGAGGCGTTGGACATCCCATTCGAAAGGCCCTGGATTGGTTTCGTCGAAATCGTTCAGGTCGAACACAAGGCGGCGATCGGGGCCGGCGAATAGTCCAAGGTTGGACAGGTGAGCATCCCCGCACAACTGAACGCTCAGACCGGTGTGGGGCATCGAACCGAGATCGTTGGCCATGATCGCGGCTGCGCCACGCAAGAAGGCGAACGGATTGACCGACATCCGCTGGTGACGTAAGGGCAGCAGGGCGGCGACGCGTTCGGTTTCCTGGGATGCAAGCAAGGTCACTGGGTCGGGGCGGTCGGAGCTGGGCGTGTAGACCCCCAATGCTGATCGGGGCCGTTGCTTGCGCACCGCCTTGCCGGCCGCAGCCCGTTCGGCCACGGTGGACGTTCGTATCGGGAAGAGAGTGGACACGAGCGCAGCGTACGTTCAGCCGCCCCTGAAAGTTGCTGACTTAGCCGTCAAGCACGTGCGATCCCTACGATGTGCTTCCTACCGAAGGAGACGAATGCCCGGGCTCGGGACCCTGATCAACATCGCTGCGATCCTGATCGGATCGACCATCGGTGTTCTTGTTGGCCACCGCTTTCCCGAGCGCACGCGAGTCAGTGTTACCGACGCACTGGGACTAGTGGTCCTCGTGGTCGGGGCCATGAATCTCTTTGCGATCGCCGATTCGGATTACCGCGACGCTGTAACAGACGCCGGCACGTTGCTAGTCGTTCTGTTTTCGATACTCATTGGCGGGATCATCGGATCTCTCTTTCGAATTGAGTACCGACTCGAACTAATTGGCGGCTGGCTGCAGCGACGGTTCACCAAGGGTGATGAGCCCCGCTCGCGCTTCATTGAAGGGTTCGTCACTGCGTCCCTCGTCTTCTGCATCGGACCCCTGGCGATCTTGGGTTCCTTGAGCGATGGACTCGGTCAGGGCATCGAACAATTGACCTTGAAATCACTACTCGACGGATTCGCGTCGTTGGCGTTCGCCTCCACCTTCGGTTGGGGCGTTGCCGCCTCGGCGATCTCCGTGGGTGTGTTCCAAGGCCTCATCACGATCATCGGCTTCTTCGCCGGGTCGGTTATGCCGGCCGCACTGATCGCCTCGATCACTGCAACCGGCGGGGTTCTGCTTCTCGGCGTGGGCATTCGGATGCTCAACATCCGGGCGATCGCGGTGGGGGACCTACTGCCGGCCCTGGTCGTGGCACCGATTCTTACAGCGATCACCGCATCGGTCCTCGGCTGAAAGTGCTGATCGGTCCAGGCTTGGCGTGTTCCACCAGGTGGGCGCATTGCGCCACGGTTGCTTCCGTCACAGCGCGTACGGGAAATGCGACATTTGTGATGGCTGCAGGTGTTTGCTGAGTAGCCTCAGAACGAGCCAAGCCAGATACGGCGCGCTGCAGCAAGAGGAGTCAGGAAAATGAGAATTCGAGCTCGCGTGTTCGTCGCAGCAGTCGCAGCAGCAGTTCTGCCCCTGGCTTTCACTCCAACGGCCTCCGCCGACACGTATGAGTACATGAACTCCACTGAACTCGAACAGGCGGTCTTGCGCGCTCAGCCTGGCGTTGGGCTCGGTAAGTGGACCCAGAACTTCTACTTCCAGAACTCCAAAGGCGAGGCGGCGTCGGCCCTTCGTCCGCTGGTCTGCCCGACGATGACGAGAAAGAACATCACGCTGCCCAAGGCCGATACGTACGGAGCAGTGGGCTACGCCGTCACCCCCGGCATCACACTGTCCATCACTATCTGGCAGTACAAGTCCGAAGCCGATGCCCAGGCAGCAATGACCCGGTTCATGGAAATCACGTGCCCCGATACCCCGCGGATTGCGTGGGAAGACGGTAAGTACTACGAGATGGATTCCGGTGGCGGTGACTTCACTTCTTCGGAAGTCAAGGGCGTTCCCGCGTTGCTGAAGGGCTATTCAGGGACCGCCGATGGGGTGCCGGTGGATGTCACGTGGGCAGTGCGGCCGGTCGGTAAAGCGGTCGTTCGTGTCGAGGCGGGCATGTACGGCGACGCTGCGAAGTCAAGGGCTCTGCAGAATCGGGCCCCGCAGTTGATTGGTAACTGGATCGACGCGGCAAGCAACGCGGTCTTGAAGTTCTCGAGCAACGACCCCAACGCCGCCTAATTTTCCACCTGCCCCACGGGTTTCCCTCTCGGCGAACACGCCCATGTGTGTCTAGTGCTGGACAAATTAGCATGTCTATGTCTAGACTATTACAACAACTGTTCGCATGAACATTCTGAGAGCACGAGGAGGTCCTCATGAAGGTTCACTTTCCCGCGTTCGGTCGCCGCCCGAGTGCGGTCGCCGAGAAGCCAATGCCGGCTCACCAGATCGAGTCGGATTTCTGCGCGGCTATCTGCCGCTTCACCCTGGACTGCTCGTGCGGAGCCCACCATGAGACGCCCTATATCGACGAGGCCCTTGAGTGGCGCGAGATGCATTCGTGCCTTGCCCCCATGGCCGATCAACTTCCCGCGTACTAGTGGCTAAATCGCACCTGGCAAGTGAGAGTGCTGCCAAGAAGGAGCTTGAGAAGGCCACCGAAGAGTGGCGTGCTGCCAAGAAGCGGGAAAGAAATGCCCGCGATGAAGTGGCGCGGATAGTTGTTGATGTCGTGGACGCCGGGCTCGTCACAGAGAACAAGGCGGCCAAAATCACCGACATTCCGCGCATGACCATCCGCAAGATGCTTGGAAAGACCTAGATCGAGTAGCTCTCACGAAACACAATATTCAGGTGAGGAGCATCAAAACATCAAATCAAGATGTCTTGATGTCAACAAGCTATCATCGGGGGATGCGCACAACTCTCACGCTGGATGACGATGTAGCTATGTTGCTGAACAGGAGCGTCCAGGAAACCGGGCAGTCCTTCAAGGAAGTGGTGAATCGCGTTCTGCGCACCGGGCTTCTCGCTGGGGAAAGTTCCTCGGTTCCACGTTCGATTCCGCAGCCCCGATCCATGGGGGGTGCGCGAGTCGATCTCGATCAAGCCTTGTCGCTGGCTGAAGGCTTGAGCGACGACGACATCACGAGCCAACTGCGGGGTTGAGGTGATCGTTCCGGACGTCAACGTCCTCATCCATGCCATGGACAGCGATAGTCGCCGCCATGAACCAGCATGGCAGTGGTGGTCACAGGCGCTGACGGGCGTCGAACATGTCGGGCTGAGCTGGTCGGTACTAACGGCCTATGTACGTCTGACAACTCATCCTCGGATTCTTGGCGCTCCGATGGATGTCGCCACCGCCGCAGGTGACGTCCAAGCATGGTTAGCGTCGCCGATCACCGTGGTTTTGCGGCCGGGACCCGAACACATGCAACTCCTGACGAACTTCCTAGTGGTTGCTGGTGGTGGGGGAGATCTTGTTCCCGATGCTCACCTCGCAGCGCTGGCGTTTGAGAACGGCGGAACCGTCTATTCCCAAGATGCCGACTTCGCGCGATTTACCGGTGTCCGATGGATAAACCCGCTGGTCGCTTGAGTTTCGGTAACTGAAGCGCGCCCGGAAGGACTCGAACCCTCAACCGACCGGGTAGAAACCGGTTGCTCTATCCGTTGAGCTACGGGCGCTCAGGTGCCGAGTATTCCAGGGTCAATCGTTGGTCGGTGGACGCAGCACGGCGGTACCGCCTTGATGTTGTTGCCACGGCATCGGATACGAAGACTGCTATGACGCGTGCTGTGGATGGTGGCGCGCAGGTGGGTGTCTTCGACCTTGACCTAGGGCCTGGGCCAACGGGCCGGGATGTTGCGTACGGGATTCGGCAGCTGATCCGGGCCTTGGCTGTCGTTTGTTCGAGACTGCTGCACCGGGGCGGTGGGCGCTACGTAACGGTGAGTTGGCGGGAGCCGTGTTGGTCGTGCATCTGCCTGCCCAGCGATATCCACATGGAGCGCACGTGATCTCCACAGGGCTCAAGTAGCGGGTTACCAGCAGCGCGAGTTCAACGCACCCTTATTGATGACGGGGATGTTCCCCGAAGAAGGGTGATGGTTGCAATGAATGACGTCATGATGACTTTGATCGGCAACGTGATCAAAGACGTGGACCTGCGGTTCACAAGCAATGGTGATCCGGTCGCATCGTTTCGGATCGCATCGAATACGCGTCGATTCGATCGAGAGAACGAGCGTTGGATCGAAGGCGATACCCACTACATGTCCGTCACGTGTTGGCGGAACTTGGCAAGCAACGTGGCCAATTCGGTGAAGAAGGGG